>JAPPLF010000063.1 GCA_028874215.1 Acidobacteriota bacterium | reverse complement strand
CAAAGAAATAACTTAGATGAGATCTCTCATCCAACACGGTAAACTTGGGCTAGGACAGCTATTCAGGCTGTTTCCGCGGCTGAAACTGGTCGACGAGCTTGCCAACCGACACCGGTTTCACCACTGGGAGTTGGCATTTGCAGACGTTTTCTACGGGCCCCGAGCGGGCGGATCGGTGCGGGCAGGCTTTGATTTGATCGTGGGGAATCCTCCATGGGTAAAAGTAGAGTGGGACGAGAAAGGGGTGTTGGGCGACTTTGATCCGGTGGTTGTGGTGCAGAGGCTCTCGCCCAAGGAAGTGAGAAAGAGGATGGAGGCTGCCGTCACAGAAGATCCGGTAGTGCATGGTGTGTGGTTCGACGAGATGGAGGCGACTGAGGCGACACAGACCTTCCTGAACGCAACGCAAAATTACCCGCTGTTGTCTGGTCAGAAGGTCAACCTCTACAAGTGCTTTTTGCCGGAAGCATGGAGAGTGGCGAGTCCGCAAGGAGTCGTTGGCCTCCTACACCCAGAAGGCCCGTATGACGATCCGAACGCGGGCGTCTTCCGCGCTGCCCTGTATCCTCGGTTGCGGGGGCACTACCAGTTCATCAACGAACGTCGGCTGTTTCCGGAGGTAGACCATCACACCAAATTCAGCATCAACATCTACGGTCATGAGCGCCAGTTTGGCCGCCTTACCGATGCTTTGTATTTTTCGCACATCGCCAACCTGTTTGCGCCAACTACCGTCGATGCGTGTCTGGAGAATGACGGTCACGGGCGGGTACCGGGCGTCAAGGATGACCACTGGCAGTGGAACCTCGCCGGGCACTCGCGGCGCGTCATCAGTGTCGGCTTTAGTGAACTCCAGCTGTTTGCCGCACTGTACGATAAGCCGGACACACCACCGTTAGAGGCCCGTCTGCCCGCCTTACATTCGCAGGAGCTAGTGGCGGTTTTGGAGAGACTAGCGGATCAACCGACTTCATTGGGCGATTTACGGAATGACATCAGGATCAGTTCTGGGTGGAACGAAACGATCGCCCAACTCGATGGTACGATTCGCCGCCACACTGGCTTCCCGAATAACCCACGGGATGTCATTCTCTCCGGGCCGCATTATTTCTGCGGCAATCCCCTATACAAGACGCCCCGGCGATCATGCGCAAAAAACAGCGACTACGATGTCTTGGACTTGGACAAATTGCCCGATGACTACCTGCCTCGAACGAACTACGTACGGGCCTGTGATCAAGAGGACTACGATTCGCTTACAGACCAGGTAAGTTGGATAGGGGAGGAAGACGCAGGGCCACGGCAGTTCACGGAGTACTTTCGAGTAGTCAGCCGTGAGATGGTGGGCTCTACCTTGGAGCGGACGCTAAGTACAGCGTTGCTTCCCCGGGGTGTGCACCATCTCTACACGAGTATGTCCACTGCCTTTTTGCACACCAGGGTTGGCTGCGACTTTGGCGCATTGACTATGTCAGTTGTCTTAGATTTCTTCATTAAGACTACAGGTACAGGTCACGTAACCCCGTCATTCCTGCACTGTCTCCCCCTCTTGTCTCCCGGCTGCGACCCCTTTATTAGATTTGGTCTCCGACTCCGAAGTCTGATCCTCAACTGCCTCACGATCCACTATGCGGATCTTTGGGAGAAAATCTTCACCCCCGAATTCCGGCGAGACTCCTGGGCCAAACCAGATCCACTTCTTTCTGATTCGTTCTTCGCAAACCTCACCCCGTGCTGGTCTCGCCACGTGGCGCTGCGCACCGATTACGCCCGCCGCCAAGCCCTCGTCGAAATCGATGTGCTCACCGCCATGGCCTTCGGTCTCACCCTGGACGAGTTGTGCACCATCTACCGCGTCCAGTTCCCCATCCTGAACCAATACGAGCGAAATACTTGGTATGATCGCAATGGCCGCATCGTCTTCACGGTCTCCAGAGGTTTAGTCGGGGTCGGCCTCCCACGAAAGAAGCGGAAAAACGACACTTGCTATGGCATCCGCACGGACCGACACCACGAGAACGGCATCGCCTTAGGTTGGGAAGATATCTGCAACTTGAAGCACGGCGTCGTCACCCGGACGATCATGGACGACACCCTCCCCGACGGCCCATTCGAGCGGACTATCGAGTATCTCGCACCCTTCGATCGCTGTGACCGGGAAGAGGACTACCGCACAGCATGGGCCGCCTTCGAAAGGCGGTTGAGGCACGCGCCCGAATGATCCCCAGCGTCGTCGCCGCCGAGGTCTTCCATGCGCTGCGCGACTTCCTCGTCACCGGGTTCACGCCGTCCAATCCGGATCTAGCCAACGTCATCGACGGCTTTCTGGCCGAACCCGGAAATCTGACCCGCGGTCCGTACCTGTCGCTGTCTCTGCCCTTCCGGAAGGCTCCCGGTGACGAGCCGTTTCCTCAAGTACCGCTGGGCTTCGCGCCCTACTACCACCAACGCGTCGCCATGGAACGTCTAGCTAGTGGGTCTGGAAAGTCCACGGTTGTCGCCACAGGGACCGGCTCGGGAAAGACCGAGTGCTATTTGCTGCCCATTCTGGATCATTGCCGTAACCGGGCCGGTCAGTCCGGCATCAAGGCGATCATCATCTACCCGATGAACGCGCTGGCGGTGGACCAGGCGACCCGGATCGGGCGCGCTATCCACCGCAACCCCGCGTTACGCCGCAAGATCACGGCTGGGTTGTACGTGGGAGGGCGTGAGGAGACGCCTCGTAAGAAGATGACCGCTGAGCACATCATCACGGATCGCGAAACCTTGCGACAGAGTCCGCCAGACATCCTGCTGACGAATTACAAAATGCTGGATTACCTGATGATCCGGCCCGGCGACCAGCGACTGTGGCGGCACAACCTACCGGGGACGCTCCGGTACCTGGTGGTGGACGAACTGCACACCTTCGACGGTGCTCAGGGGACGGACCTCGCGTGCCTGATCCGTCGGTTGCGGGCCCGGCTACAGGTTCCGTCGGATGCGTTGGTGTGCGTTGGCACGTCGGCGACGATCGGGACAGGCGACGATACTTCGGTGTGTGTGTACGCCACACGCGTCTTCAACCAGGAATTCGAACCGGGATCGGTCGTGGGTGAGACTCGGCAGGCGACCGAAGAATTTCTGAGCGGAACGCTTATCACGGGTTACTTGCTCCCGACGGACAGACTGGTGGAGACCCTGGATCCGCGGAGGCACGCAACGAGCACGTCGTATCTGCGGGCTGCCCACGAGGCATTCTTCAACGAGCCGCCTGCGGTCGATCTGAACCCAGACGACTGGAAGGTTACGCTCTCGGACCGGCTTCGCGAGCACACAACTTTCCGGAATCTGCTGCAGGTCCTGGGCGGGGAACCGAAACCGCTTCCGGAGGTAGCATCGAGGCTGCGACGGACTTTGCCTGTTGGAAGCGAGGAAGAGGCCGCGGCGGTGCTCAACGCGCTTTGTGCGCTGATTTCGTCTGCACGCCTACGCGACGATAACGGAGACCTTCGACCTTTCTTGGATGTGGGAGTGCACCTCTGGGTGCGGGAACTGGCGCGCATGGTGTGTAGCGTTTCGGAGGGGGGCGCAAGCGAGTCGGTCGCGGTGGATCCAGTCCGGCGGCTACGCCATTCGGACGATCTGCAGGCCCCAAGCGCGGACGATCGAAGCGCGGCCCGGGCCGTGCACCTTCCGCTCATTCAGTGCCGGGAGTGCCGCGTCACCGGCTGGGCGGCGGTGAAACGAGCCAATGAGCCCTGTGTCGAACCAGACTTGCGCATGTTCTACAACATGTTCTTCCGACGAGATGTGGATGTTCGCTTTCTGTTCCCTGGAGACAAGCCGACGATACGCTCGGCCCAACACATGATATGTGGGCGATGTGGGTGGCTTGGTATGGGCGAGCAGTTGAGCGGCTCAGGAAAAAGCCCCGCGTGCGCCGAGTGCGGATCGAACAGGGTCGTGCGGGTACATGTGCCAGACTCGGTGAGGACGGGCCTTCTCGGTGGAAAGACGATCCATGAACTGAGCCGGGACTGTCCCTACTGCCATGCCAGCGAGGGGTTGATCATCTTTGGCGCCCGTGCGGCCAGCCTGACCAGTGTCTTGTGCAGCCAGACGTTCGCCTCACGCCATAACGACGATCCCAAGGCGCTGGCTTTCTCCGACAACGTGCAGAATGCCGCCCACCGGGCCGGATTCATAGCCGCGCGCAGTCGCCAGACGCACACCCGGACTGCGATCGCCCATGTGGTCGCTGCCCACGACAGGGTTTCGCTGGAGCGCCTACCGGGGGCGGTCGTCCAATACTGGCGGGAACAGGCAGGCCGACCGGAGGACTTCGTTGGCGAGCACATCGCCGACGACCGTCGGTGGATGGGGGATGTGTTGCACCTCGAGCGCGAGGGAAGCCTTCCGGCGGGCTCGAATCTCCCCAAACTGGTGGCCGAGCGTTTGGAATGGGAAACACTTCGCGAATTCACCTTCGGGTCCGGTATCGGCCGGACGCTGGAGCGGACTGGCGTGGCGGCCGTAGCCATGGACCGTGCGCGCGTAGAAAAAGCTTGCCGCAAGGCTCATACGCGCATCCGGGAAGAAGTGGGTGTTCTGCTCGGTATGGGAGAGCAGGCGGTACGCGCGATGGTGTTGGGTGTGTTGCGGCGAATGAAGGACCGCGGGGCCGTGCGGCACTCCCTGATGGACAAATACCTAAGAAAAGGAGGCAACCAATGGGCGACGTGGGACCGCGACTTGGCGTTGCCGAAGTTTGGAAAGAGATCGCTGATTCCCGTCTTTCCGGTTTGCTCCGATCCTTCCTCATTCCCGCCCCCTCCCCACACCCGCGTCTACGACGGAGTCGAAGAAGTCCATGGACCGAGAGGGCGGCGATCCTGGTATCGGCGCTGGTGTGAGTCCTTGTTGGCGGGCGAGAGTGCGCTGGGTCCTGCAGAGTCCGATCATGTTCTCAGGCTGGTCTTCGGCGCACTCAAGGACGCAGAAATGGTCAGCAATGTTAGGTCCGGATCACGATGGGTGTGGGCCTTGGAGCCGGGGAGCCTTTCGGTGACCACCGACGCAACCTTTTTCCCGTTGGACGGACCGGGGAGGCCGTTGACCATCGCAGCCGCCGACGCGGATCTGTGGGCGGGTGTCCCGTGCCTCGATGGCTCGGTGACTTCCAGCCGTTATTGCAACCCGGACCATTCCGGTTCACCCGCAGTGGACTCGCCTACTTGGTTCGGCCGCCTGTACCGGCACGGCCAGGTACGCCGCATTGTTGCCGCCGAGCACACAGCCCTGGTGGAACGGGTGGATCGGGAGCGTCTTCAAAGAATCTTCGCGAAACCGAACCGCGCACGTCAGCCCTGGGAGCCGAATCTGGTGTCGGCTACCCCCACTCTGGAGCTGGGGATCGATATCGGTGACCTGTCCACCGTCACCCTTTGCTCGGTTCCACCGGCTACGGCCAACTACCGCCAGCGTGCGGGACGGGCGGGTCGCTTGGACGGCAATGCCCTGATCCTCACCCTCGCCAACGCCGCTCCTCACGATCTCTACTTCTATGCCGAGCCTCTGGAAATGTTGGCTGGCGGCGTCGACCCGCCGGGCATTTTCCTCGACGCGGTGGCCGTGCTTGAGCGGCAGATGACCGCGTACTGCCTCGACAACTGGGTCGCGTCTGGAACTCCCGAAGACGCGGTACCCAAGAAGATCGGAATGGTGCTGACCAACGTGGAGAAGGACCGACACGAAGGGTTTCCGTACCCGTTCTTTTCCTTCGTCCGCAATGAGGAGGAACACCTTATCGAAGGGTTCCTCAACGCCTTTTCCGGCGACTTGGCACAGTCGTCGCGCGCAGAATTGCGCAGTTTCGTGCTCGGCGATGTAGACAAGCAGAAGCCGTCTCTCATCCTCAAGATCCTCAACTGCCTGAAAGAGGTAATCAAGGAACGGAACTCAATTGCCGCTGACATCCGATCGCTCGGAAAGCGGATTCGCAAGCTAAAAAGCCGACCAAAGGACGAGGCCACTACGAACGAAATCAATGAACTGGAGAACGTCCGCAAGGGGCTCCGCGCGGTACACGGCAAGATCAACGCCCGCGACACATTCAATTTCCTGACGGACGAAGGGCTAGTGCCCAACTACGCGTTTCCGGAGGCGGGGGTGAAGCTGCGTTCGGTAATCCTGGAGCGCAAGCGGGCACAGGGCGGGGAGGGCGGTGAGGATACACGAGCCATCACGCACGATTACGAGCGCCCTGCCGCGATGGCGCTGGGAGAATTCGCGCCCGAGAATCGCTTCTACGCGCGTGCGCACCAGGTTGAGATCAGCCGCGTGGACACACGAGTCTCCGAACTCGAACGCTGGCGAATGTGCCCGTCCTGCGTCTACGCAGAAAACGTGGATGCTGGGGACCACCATTCGGCCTGTCCCCGTTGCGGCAATTTGCAGTGGCAGGACAGTGGGCAATTGCGCGATTTGCTCAGACTCCGACTGGTGCATGCCGTGGCGGACGGTCGCACCAGCCGCATCGACGACCAGAAGGACGACCGAGAGCACCTGTTCTACACGCGGAACCTGGTCGCAGATTTCGATCCGGTTGACGTCGAGCGCGCGTACGCGATCAATAAGGACGAGGTTGCGTTCGGGTTCGAGTACATTGCATCGGCCACTTTCCGTGAAGTCAACTTTGGAAGAATGGGACAGCCTACGCAGTCGGTCAGGGTGGCTGGTATGAAGCTTCCCCGCGAGGGATTCCGCGTTTGCCGACGTTGCGGCACGGTAAACTCGGGCAAGGGCTCGAAACCAGCGCATATGCCGACCTGCCCGTCTCGTCACTCGGGGCAGGATGCAATAGTCGACTGCCTGTATCTGTATCGCGACTTCCAATCTGAAGCGATTCGCATGTTGCTGCCACCCGCCGTCGGGCCGGATGCGGAGCGCTGCGAGCGTTCGTTTCTGGCGGCTTTAGAACTGGGGCTCAGGCAACGGTTCGGCGGCGAGATCGCGCACCTGCGGGCCATGACCTGCGCATACCCTGTCGAGGGGTCGGATCAGCCACAGAAGTACGTGCTGTTGTACGACACTGTTCCCGGAGGGACAGGCTATTTGAAGGATCGGATGACGGCCCCAGAAAGACTCCTTTCGGTATTCGAGGCTGCATTGGCGGCCATTGAGGAATGCTCGTGCAATCAGTACCCGGAAAAGGATGGTTGCCACCGCTGTGTTCTCGGATATCGGCGCAGCCGAGACATGCAGGACACCTCACGCGAGACCGCCCGCCACCTGCTACGCAACATCCTGGATGCCCGCGACCGTCTTGAGAAGGTGGAAGGGTTGAGCAAGGTGCGTGTGGTTGTAACGACCGACAGCGTCTTGGAGGATCGCTTTATCGAGGCGTTGCGAAGGGTTGCTGCGACAAGTGGTCAAAAGGCTTCGCTCCAGTATGACTTGGTGGACGGAAAGCCAGGATACGTACTGCGCATTGGTAGTGGTGGCGCAGATGGACATGCATGGTACGTGGTGCCGCAGGTGGACGTTGGTCTCAGCGACGGCGTGGTACACCCCAGCCGGCCGGACTTTCTGATTAGGCCAGCCAAGGCTTCGGCGATTCACCCTCCCGTAGCAGTGTTTATGGATGGATTCGAGTATCACCGTGATCGCGTGGACGACGACTCCGTAAAGCGGATGGCGCTTGTCCGGGCCGGCTTCGTCGTGTGGTCGGCGACCTGGGACGATGTGAAGGTGGTATTGGGCGAAGCTCAGGCGCCGAACGTTTTGATCCCCAGTAGAGATCCACAGCCGCCGATGGACCAGGTGCAAAGGGGGCTGGACGCTCAATGGCAGACCTCGGAACTCCGTTCGGCGCTGGCCGAACCCACCCTCAAACTGCTTGGACGGTATCTCGCTGACCCGGATCCCGCCCTATGGAGACGGGCAGTGTTCACGCAATTGGTGGGTGAATTCGACCAGGCGACCATGACTTCGGCCGATTTCGCGAAACGGTTTGCGGAAGCGGCGAAGGCAGCGCTGCCCGAAGGCGCGGTAGACTTCCTGGACCAGGGTTCATCAGCAGCCCCTACCCACGACGCGCACGTCTTCGCAGGCCGCGGAGCATGGCGCTCTGCGGGTGGTGAAGGGCCCGCTGTCCCCTTCGCAAACGGGCTGATCAATCTATTGCTGGCCATGCCGCCATCGGCCTTGCAACGATTCGATTCGGATGCGATGTGGGCGACGATCCACCTTTTTGACGATGACTCAATTCGAACCCGAGAGGACTTCCAAAATGCGTGGAACGGCGCGTTGCGACTTTGCAATCTGCTGCAGTTCTTGCCGCTGGCCTGGTGGACGACGCGACGGGGAAGGGAAGCGAACCTCTACCACGAGCTCCCCTTGAAGTCGCGCGGTTGGATGGCGGGTGTTCTGGACGAGCACGATGGTCCGGAGACCGAGAATGCCTGGGCCGAGGCGCTTCGGTATGTCGTCGATGACCTCAAACCCGATCTGCTTTGGCTCCGAGAACGGGACTTTCCCCCACCTGAAGTGGGTTTTGAATTGACCGGGCCGAGGGGAGTCCTCGCAGAAGCCGAACTGGGATGGGAAGCTCGTCGGGTGGCCGTCTTGATGACGGACGAGAACGCAGACCGCGTTGCGTTCGAATCGCATGGTTGGAGCGTTATTATCGCGCCCTCGGACGACCTCGCGGGATCAATTGCTGCCCTCCTTACTGGAGACCCAACATGACACCACGAGTGCGTTTGGCCATGTCCAGCGACTTCCTGGAGGCGTACACGTTCCTTCCCAAGCCCCAACAGCGCAAGGTCCGCACCCTCATCACCCGGTTCACGGCTGATCCGACCTCGCCCGGCCTGAACTACGAGCGCGTGCAGGCAGCGGACAACTTGCGTTCCCTTCGAATCGATCGGTCCTATCGAGCCATCGTGCTCAAACCGAAAAGCGGCAACGTCCATCTGATGCTATGGGCAGACAAACACGACGAGGCCTATGACTGGGCTCGTCGGCATCACTGCCGTGTCAACCCAGATACCGGTGCCCTACAAATCTACGAGCCGCAACAGTCCTCCGAAGCCGTCCACAAGGCAGCCAGGCCGGCGCACATCCCATCACAGCCCGGGCCGTTTGCCGCCTTGCGGGACCGCCAACTACGTCGCCTCGGTGTTCCCGAAGCAATGCTCCCCGAGATCCGAGAGCTCGATGGAGAAGCATCGCTCGACGCCATCCAGGAGCGCCTTCCCGTGGAAGCCTACGAATCTCTCTTCCTCTATTTAGCCGGAGACAGCTACGAGCAGTTGATCGGCAACCGCGAAGCTCCCGACGACAAAGTGGACACCGACGACATCGCCAAGGCCCTGGAGCGAATGGAGTCGAGGGGACGGTTCGTTGTTGTGGACAACGAGATGGAACTAGAGGAGGTTCTCAGCGCCCCTCTGGAAAGGTGGCGCGTTTTCCTCCACCCGTCTCAGCGTCGACTGGTCGAAAGAAATTGGAACGGTCCAGTGCGCGTTCTCGGTGGCGCCGGAACAGGGAAGACCGTGGTGGCCATGCACCGCGCCCGCTGGCTCGCCCGCAACTTGCCCGAAGGCGAACGCATTCTCTTTGTAACCTTCACAAGGAACCTCGCAGCAGACATTGAGAACAATCTGCGCTCCATCTGTTCGCCACAGGAGATGAGGCGCATAGATGTAACCAACCTCGATCGCTGGGTATACGGCTTCCTGCGACGGCGAAGGTACGACTTCCGCATCGTCTACTCTCGCGGACAGGCGCCGTGGAAGGAGATATGGCAACAGGCACTTGCGCTCAAGGACCTCGGTCTCAACCTACCGGATGCCTTCTACTCAGACGAACTTAACCACGTTGTCCTGGCCCAAGGGATCACCACCGAAGCCGAGTACCTTCGCGTTCCTCGTGTCGGTCGTGGAACGCCGCTCCGGCGCGCGCAGAGGGCCCGGGTGTGGCCGGTCTTTGAAGAATACCGCCTGAACCTGTCTATCCAAGGCGGTAAGGAGATGGACGATGCCTACCGCTCAGCCACCTCATTGCTGGCGGACGACCGGGGTAGTCTAGCCTACACTGCTGCCATCGTTGACGAGGCACAGGACATGGGTGCACAGGCTTACCGGCTGATGCGTGCCCTCGTGCCCGAAGGATCCAACGACCTCTTCATCGTCGGCGACGGGCACCAGCGGATCTATGGCCGAAGCCGCGTCGTCCTGGGGCAGTGCGGTATTCGTATCGTGGGACGCTCACACAAGCTCAGGATCAACTACCGCACCACGGAAGAAACTCGTTCCTGGGCGGTACGTCTCCTCGACGGGCGGGACATAGACGATCTAAATGGTGGTCTGGACGACCAGAATGGCTTCAAGTCACTTACCCATGGGCCCTCTCCTAAGGTCTTCGTTTTCGACTCGGATGAGCAGCAAACGGAATTCATCGTCCGGTGGCTGGGGGACTTGGCTGGAGGTGGCGAGAGCCTGCGGAGCACGTGCATCGTGGCGCGGACCGGGGGGGAGCGAGATTCCATAAGGCAAGCGATCGAGGAAGCAGGTCTGCCCGGTGTCGTCCTCGAACGGGATCTTCCCGATGATGCTGGCGACGATGCAGTTCGCCTAGCGACGATGCACCGGGTTAAGGGACTGGAATTCGACCGCGTCATCATGGCCAGTGTGAACAAAGGTCTCGTTCCACTGCCTAAAGCCATCAAGGGACACGCCGATGACAGCGCCCGCGAGTGGGCGGAGACCGAAGAGCGGGCTCTGGTTTACGTTGCGGCGACGCGAGCTCGGAAGGAGTTGCTCGTGCTCGGGCACGGCGTCGCGAGCCCTTTCTTGAGTGGGAATGGATAGACCGAAAAACAATCGACGCCGGCCATGAAAGCCTCCGACCCGCCGATCACCAAATCCTCTTGGAGTTTCCGAAGCGAAATCCTGAAAAACGTCCGCCAGTACGCCGTTGTGGCAGCATCAGCAACTGGGCCCTAGCCTTCATAATCCACAGGATAGACTCTCTCCGTGAAGCTGGAACGGCCTATCCCGATCGTCTCCAACAATTCCGCATGAATCGCCCGCCAATCCTGGTTGAGGTCGACTGTCCGGGCCTGAACGCGGAAGCCCTCAAGACGGATATCGGCTCTTAGCGGCTCGTCGCCCACCTGTGGGTATAGCAGGATGCCGTCGTGCGTCCCACCGTCTGGTCTGGTTGCCTGGCGGTTCCGAAGATACGCGAGGAGTTGGTAGAGGTTGCCGGAGTGAAGCTTCCCGCTGCCGGAACCTTGTCTGCGGGCCAATGTGTCCCTGTAGTATTTTGTGTCCAGGATGATGCGGCGGTCGGGCGATTCGAGAATCACATCTGCGGTCATTATGGGGATCCTCGCTTGGTCCTCTTCTGTCGCCCAGCCCTTGTCAGCCCACGTGACGTTGCGGCCCCCTGGATTGACGCGAAACACATGTTGCTCGTGCTCGTAGAATCCGGTGACGAATTCCTCAAAGAGCGCCCACATGGTTGCCTCGTTCCGCCGGAAGTCGAGGAAGGTGGTTCGACCAGTCTCTTCGTCGACCACTGAGTTCTCGTACAAGAGCCTGCATACCGAGAGCAGAAACTGGTAGAGCCTCCGGTTACCCCCGAGTTGGATTTGGCCAAAGGTGTTCCTCTTCAGGCGGGTGCGTGATACGCCGTCGAGTCTCCTGTACGCGGAGCGCACGTCGGCACGGACATTGTCATCCAAGGTGACTCGTCGCTCCATTAGCCCGCTCAGTGATGTGCGCAGGATGCGGTTCGGCAGGATGTCGACCGATAGCTCCTCGAAGTCGCACGCTGCCCGGCCTCGGGCCCGGAGAGCACGCTTCGCGGTTTCGCTGACCGCCAGCTTTCCGCGAATGCCGGCAAGGTCCTTCCGTCTTTCCACATAGCCGCGGTCGATCCCGCGGCGGACTAGGTGGTTAACGCCGCCGGCGAGTACCTTGCCCAGCAGGTCCTGTACCGTGGCGAGTTCACCCAGTGTGGACAGCCGCTTGGTGTCCCGCTCCTGAACCCGTCCCCAGGCGTAGGCGAGAAGGTAGTAGACGTTGAGGATAGGAATGTTCTTCAAGGTCAGGCTTTGGTCGCGAGTCTAGCCACTTGCCTTTGGACATCTTCCGGCGAATCGAACCAATACTCGCGAAGAAGCGGTGCGATCTGCGTGTCTACGACATTCTTGTACCAGTCCTCCGAAGGCGTGTCGCCGTCGCCGGGAACGAAGTAGCTGTGACCGATCTGGAACCCCCGGCCGAGTTCCTTGTCGTTTCTGATCTTCTCGTTGAGTTTGTCCATCCGGTCGGAGATGCGGCGGGCGAGATCTTGATCGGTTCCCTTGTCCATGAGGTATTTCTCGAACGCTACCCTGCCATGTTTCGTCCCGTAGGCCGGCTCCAGCGTCTCGAAGGCGAACCGCCGGCGTAGCGCGTAGTCGACCAGCGCGAGTGACCGGTCGGCCGTGTTCATCATGCCGAGGATAAAGACGTTTTCCGGTACGTGGAACTGCTTGTCGGAATAAGTCAGCGCTACCGCATAGTTCTCGCTACGCTTGTCGCTTTCGATCAGCATGAGGAGTTCGCCGAAAATCCGTGAGAGGTTGCCGCGATTGATCTCGTCGATGATGAACACATGGGGTGTGTCGAGGTTGGCCCGCGCGAGCTCGCAGAAACGGTGGAAGACGCCGTTCTTGAGTGCGAATCCACCGTTATCGGTTGGGCGGTAGCCTTGGACGAAATCCTCGTAAGCGTACGACTGGTGAAACTGGATCATCTCGACGGGCACGTTGTCCTTGCGGCCGATGAGGCACCATGCGATTCGGCGGGCGATGAAGGTCTTCCCGGTGCCGGGCGGGCCTTGGAGGATGAGGTTCTTGCGGGACTTAACGGAGGTGAGGAGGCGGTCGAAGTCGGGGCGAGGGATGAAAAGATCCTGATGAGCGTCGTCCGGGGTATAGGTTTCCTCTACCAGCTCCTCCAAATCCTCATCCCAACGCGAATTCTTATTCTGAACGTGCCACAAAAGGGCATCCAGGGTCCAGAGGTCTATCTCAAGCTCCTTTGCAAGGTCCAGAAGTACCTCATTGACCTTTGTATATTGATCGGAAAACGGGCCGGATTTCTTGAAATCCGGCCACAGACCGACTTTCTCAAGCGCGGTCTTCGATACCTTGTTTAATACCCCATATTTCTCTGGGTACCGAACAAGAAGAATTGGTGTGAAGGTCGCGGGTCCCAAACCCTTGATCCGTCCTGGTCCGGAGGTAGGAGGGCGGATCTCGTCAAGGCGGCTCCGTAGCGGCCGGGTCTCGTCTAGAAGATCACGAAGAGCTTCGCGCAAGCCGTCCATATCCTTCGTGATATTTGGCCCTTGCCGGTGAATCCCGTCCCAGTGGCGATTGTTTTTGATCTTGAGGAAGCCCCGGAAGTCTTCCTCGGTCAAATGTGGCAGGTTCTCATCCGAGAATACCCGCTGGTATTTCTGAACGACTTCCTCTTTGGCCCCGACCATCGTCGAGAGTTCTTCGACCTCTCCCGCTTTGATCCAGCGTAGGATTCCCCGAAGTTTTCTCAGAACTTCTGTTTTGCTCATCGCTTCACCCTCTCAGACGGAATCAGGCACCAATCACAAGCTGTTCGACGGGAAAGAAATAGACCGCCCGTTCTGGGCGAACAGCCCAAAGATTGCGTCTGAGCGATGCCATTTCAAGTGTCGTTTCGCCCCAGAATAACGTATCCAAGGAGAAAGGCACCCCATCCTCCATCGCCGAAATACACTCCCAACATCCCGACCAGCTGAACACCCACACCTGTATATACTCCGCTCTGAAAACTGTCCTCAATGTCCGGTTGGGAGCACGGTCGTGTGCATGGCGATCCGGCATCGGCCCGTTCGATTACAGCTACGAAGAGTCAGGACAATCAGGCCGACGGCGTTTTGACGCCGTCGGCAATCAGTGGCCGGTCCGGCCCTGGAGGAGGTCGACGGCGTGGGGAAGCAATTTGAGGACGGCGTCCAGCGACTCGGTGGCGCCTTTGGGACTGCCCGGGAGGCAAAGGATCAGAGTCTGGCCGCGGGCTCCGGCCAGGGAGCGGGAGAGGGCGGCGAAGGGGGTCTTTTTCAGGCCCTCCAGGCGCATGAGCTCCGCCAGGCCCGAGGCCTCCTTGGACAGAAGAGGCCGCACGGCCTCCGGGGTCACGTCCCGGGGGCCGAGTCCCGTGCCACCCGTCATGACCATGAGATTGGTGTCGCCGGAGTCGCAGCAGGCGAGGACCTGTTCTTGAATGTCGGGCATCTCATCCGGGACGATGCGGTTCGCCGTCACCTCCCATCCCGCCTCCAGGAGCTGCTTCGTCAGAGCCTGTCCGGAAAGATCGGGCCTTTGGCCGTGAAAACAGCCGTCACTGACGGTCAGGACGACGGCTTTCATGCTCCGTAACCCTCGATCCAGACCTCGCCGTCCCGGTAATGCTCCTTCTTCCAGATGGGCACCGACGTCTTCAGCGTGTCGATGGCGAACCGGCAGGCCTCGAACGCGTCCGCGCGATGGGCCGAGGCGACGGCGATGAAGACGCTGCTCTCACCGATCTCGAGCCGTCCGGTTCGATGGACGATGGCCAATCCGTGAAGCGGCCACCGCTTCAACGCCTGCTCGCGGATCCGGGTCATTTCGGTTTTGGCCATTTCCGGGTAGGCCTCGTAGTAGAGATGGGTGACCGACTTGCCCCGGGCGTGATCCCGGACGACGCCGTCGAAGGTGACGACGGCGCCCGCCTGGGGAGAAGCGACGCTGCGGACCACCTGCTCCCGATCGATGGGAGTTGCGACCAGCTCGATCACGCGGCTCCTCCGCTGACGGGGGGAAAGAAAGCGATCTCGTCCCCGGGCGAAACCTCCTGGTCCCAGTCCGAGTACTCCTGGTTGACGGCCACCAGGAGCGCCTTCCGGTAACGCCGCAGGCCGGGGAACCGGCCTGCCAGCCGTTGGAATACCTGGCGCGCCGTGTTTCCGGGCGGGACCGAGTCGAGGAGGATCTCGGACTGGCCCACCACGTCCCGGAGAGAGGCGAAGAGGCAGATCTTGACGACCACGCATGAAGTATAGCAGCCGCATCCGGAGCAGGGATTCGCTCCGGGAATCAACCGAGAAGGCTCAATATTTACTATAAATAGTGAAAAATAGATCAGATATTACTATGTATAGTAAATATCCATCCATTTGCCCCAATATAGGGCCCCGTCGACCGCGTATTCTCGACCCCGGACCAGGTCCGGGGCCGTCCGGTTCCCTTGGCGACTTTCGTTCGGGACTGTTAAAATCACGGGCCTGATGAAGAGGGTTCTGGGCCTGCTCTTGCTCCTCTCGACACCGGTCGCGCAAGCCGAGATCCTCAAGGTCGAGATTGACGGACCCATCGATCCCATTACCTCCGAGTTCATTACTTCCGCCATCAAACAGGCTGAGGATTCGAATGCCGAATTCCTCTTGATCCGCCTGGCGACGCCGGGCGGCCTGGGCATCTCCATGCAGGAGATCATCCAGAGCATCCTGAATTCGCCGGTTCCCGTCGTCTGCTTCGTCGCTCCCCAGGGGGCCCGCGCCGCGTCCGCCGGCTTCTTTATCCTGCTCTCGGCAGACGTCGCCGTCATGGCCCCCGGTACCAATACGGGGGCGGCGCATCCCGTGTTCCCCTTCGGCATGGAGAACAAGATCATGCTGGAGAAGGTGAAAAACGACGCCGTGGCGGGTTTGAGGGCCATCGTCCAACAGCGGAAGCGCAATTACGAGCTGGCCGAGAAGGGAGTCCTGGAGAGCAAGTCCTATACGGCTCGGGAAGCCCTTGAGGGGGGACTCATCGATCTGGTCGTGGGCAACGAGAGCGAACTCATGGCGACGCTGGAGGGAAGGCAGATCGAGCGTTTTTCGGGTGCTTCCCAGGTTCTGACGACCGCAGGGCAGGAGGTCCGGGTCGTCGAGATGACATTCCGCCAGAGGGTCCTCAGCTCAATTGCCAATCCCAACGTCGCTCTCATCCTGGGCGTGATCGGCCTGCTGGGGCTCTACCTGGAGTTTTCGAACCCGGGCCTGATTCTTCCGGGAGTGTTGGGCGGGATCAGCCTGCTCCTGGCCCTTCTCGGATTCTCGCTGCTTCCCGTGAACTACATCGGGATTCTGCTCATCCTTTTGGCCCTGGGTCTGTTCGTGGCCGAGGTGACGGTTCAGGGATTTGGAATTCTCGGTGCCGGAGGAACCGTCGCTATGATTTTGGGCATCCTGTTTCTGGTGGACTCTCCCTTTCCCGAACTCCGGATCAGCTACGGGCTGGCCGTAGCGGTCGCCATTCCCTTCGCCCTGATTGCCATCCTCCTGCTGCATCTGACCGTGAAGTCGGTGCGCTTGAGAGTCACCACCGGGACGCGGGGGATGGTGGGATTGTATGGAGTGTCACAGACACTCATCGAAGGGGATGAGGGTTGGGTTCTGGTCGCCGGGGAACGATGGAAGGCGGTGTCGGCGACGTCGATTCCCCAGGGCGCCCGGGTCAAGGTGGTGGCTTCCAAGAATCTGGTCCTGGTCGTTGAGCCCTACACCGGGTCGGGAGTATCTTTGGCCACGGCTGCAGAGGAAAAGGGGTGAGCAGCCCAATTCGATTCGGCCGAAAAAATTTCGGGTCTTCCTGCAGGAGTGGAGGTTTCCATGTTTGAAGGTATTCCGTTTTCAACCATAGTGCTGGTGGGCATCGTCATTCTCTACGTGCTCTCCGTCGTCAATGTGCTGAGGGAGTATGAGCGCGGAGTCATTTTCCGTCTCGGAAGACTCCTGCCCGACTCGAAGGGTCCCGGCTTGATCCTGGTCTTCTGGCCCATCGACCGCATGGAACGGATCAGTCTGAGGATGGTGGCCATGGACGTCCCGTCCCAGGACATCATCACCAAGGACAACGTCTCGGTCAAAGTCAACGCCATCGTCTATTTCCGTGTCATCGAGCCCAACAGCGCCGTGGTGTCCGTGGAAAATTATCTGTACGCCACCTCACAGCTTTCCCAGACCACCCTGCGCTCGGTCCTGGGCCAGGTCGAGTTGGATGATCTGCTGAGCAAACGGGAAGAGCTCAACGATCGGCTGCAGTCGATTCTCGATCAACACACGGACCCGTGGGGAATCAAGGTTTCCCTGGTGGAGATCAAGACCGTGGATCTTCCGGCGGAGATGCAGCGGGCCATGGCCCGGCAGGCCGAAGCCGAGCGGGAACGGAGAGCCAAGGTGATCCACGCCGAAGGCGAGTACCAGGCGGCGGCGCGACTGCAGGAAGCGGGTGGCATGCTTGCCGCGGAGCCGGTGTCGGTGCAATTGCGGTATCTGTCGACTTTGTCGGAGATCGCCACCGAGCAGAATTCCACCATCGTGTTTCCCCTCCCCATGGATGTCCTGTCTCCCCTGATTCAGATGTTCAAGAAGGCCGGGGCTCAAAGTGGCGGCGATTCCGAAGATTGATTGGAGAGAGATCGTTTACCTTTATGGGCTCACTCTCCTGACGGTCACCGGGTTTTTCCTCCTCGGCCTCTACGTGGGCCGCAGTTTCCCGGTGGAAGCGGAGCCGGCACATTTTACGGCCCCGTCCGGAAGCGGCTCCTCCAGTTCCCAAACGAAGCCACAGTTGGAGTTCTACGGGCGTCTGAACGACCCGGCCAGCCGGGGTGCGGGCGCACCCGGCGCCGAAACCTCTCCTGAACCGTTGGAGGGCGCGGCAGGTCCCGGCGCCCAGGCCAACGCGCAGGGCCCATCGTCCGGCGCTCACCGTTTCACCGTTCAGATCGCCGCCATGGAGCGTGAAGCGGAGGCGCGGAAAGAGTTGGTGAAGGTTCGGTCCCGGGGATACCTGGCCGAGATACGCCGCCTGGGGCCAAACGATCAATTCTTTCGAGTCTGGGTTGGAGACTTCCCGACCAGGCAGCAAGCGGATCACTTGGCCAATCGGTTGTACGAGGACGGGTTCCCGACGTTCGTCCGGAGCATGGCCGAGTCTCCATGACAGGCTGGGCGCTGCATCCGCTGGTCTCCGGGATCGGGATCTGCCTGGCCTTTCCCGGATTTTCTCTCTTTCCCCTGGCCTGGGTGACGCTGGCCCCCTACCTTCATTTCCTCCTGGAGACCGGTTCCCGCCGCCGGATTCTGGCGGGACATCTGATCTTCTCGTCCCTCTACTTCGGCGGAGTGCTCTACTGGATTCCGCGTGTCCTGGTCGAGTACGGCAATCTGGACTGGTTCACGTCCGCTCTCATCTTCGCACTCATGATCCTGCTGCTGGACCTGTTCCTGCTTCCTTTTTCCCTCCTGACGCACGCGGTGGCCCGGAGGTCCGCCGCCGCCGCTCTCTGGTCGGTTCCGGGCCTGTGGATCCTGACCGAACTCCTGCGCAACTACTACACGGTCAACGGATTTCCCTGGGCGTTGGTGGGACATACTCAGTTCGCGTACCGCTGGATCGCGCAGGTGGCGGACCTGAGCGGCGTCTACCTGATCTCCTTTCTGGTGCTGTTGGGCAATGCCGCCCTGGTCGCGGTCCTTCGAAACCGGAGTTGGAGAATCCCGGCCGTGTTTGCACTCTGCTTTGCCGGAGCCAATCTCTACGGGATATACCGCTGCCACGTTTGGACCCCGCCTCCGGGAATGGAATTGCGCGTCGCGCTGGTGCAGCCCGATGTGGGGCTCTTTGCTGATGGCCGGCACTATGCAGAAAAGTACTTCGACGACCTTCCCCGGCACTACGCGAGGGCGGTCGAAGCGGGAGTCGACTGGGTGATCTTCCCGGAGGCTCAGAACCCCTACCTGTTTACGGCAGACTCGGAATTCCGGACGTTCTGGCAGCGTCAGGTCCAGGCGGCGGGGGTTCCCCTGGTGATGAACGTCACCTCCATCGAACGGCCTCCCTCGAACCGCTATTTCAACAGCGCCTACCTCCTGGAGGGCGGGGAAACGGTCTCCTACCGCTACGACAAGATCCACCTGGTTCCATTTGGGGAGTACGTTCCGATGGCGGAGTGGCTGGCATTCGCCTCACCTCTGGTTCGGGAGGTGGGCGGATTCCAACCAGGACAGGAACATGTCCTGGGTCAGGTCTCCGGGGTCCGGTTCGCGACGCTGATCTGCTTCGAGGGCATTTTCCCCGAGTTGGCCCGGGACTTCGTCCGAAACGGGGCCGAGATCCTGGTCAACATCACCAACGACACCTGGTACGGAAGGACGGCGGCTCCGATGCAACACTTCCAGTTCGGCGCATTTCGCGCCATCGAGCAGCGCCGTCCCCTGCTGCGTTGCGCCAACAGCGGCTATTCTTCCCACATCGACGCCACGGGCGCCGTTCGCAGCCGGACCGGCCTCTTCGAGGAGAGACTTCTGATCGACACGGTGCAGTCCAGTTCCTACCGGTCCGTTTACTCCCGGGTGGGCGAATGGATTAATATGTGTCTGGCCGGTTTGGCGCTTCTCGTCTGTCTGGTTTTTCCGCGCGGACGGCGATAAGGCGCCGCCGTGAATTCCGACCGAACCGCACCGTCGGGAAGGCGCCGGCACCGGAATCCGGACGCTGAATGTAGGGAGGCCGTCGTCATGGAGGATTTCCAGGAGCGCTACCGCGATCTGAGAAACAGGATCGGCAACCTGTGGGAGTATCTTTGACGTCGAGGCCAAGGAAAAGGAACTCGAACAGATCGAGAAGGTGATCTCGGACCCGTCCTTCTGGACCCGGGCCCGGGAGTCCCAACACGTTCTCCGCCGCCGCCGTTACCTGCACCGCAGCCTGGAGTTGTCCCGGGAGTGTGGGAACGGGCTGGAGGATCTGGAGGTGTTGATCGAGCTGGAGCGGGAAGGGGAGGACGTCCTCGACGATATCCGGCAACAGGTGCGAGACCTGGAGGATCGGCTCTCCAAAGCCGAGATGAACACGCTTCTCTCGGGCCGGCACGACGCCTGCAACGCCATCGTCACCATCCACCCCGGCGCCGGCGGCACCGAAAGCCAGGATTGGGCTCAGATGCTCCTGCGCATGTACCTGAGATGGACCGAAAAGCAGGGCTACAAGGCGGAGATCGTGGACTTTCAGGAGGGTGAGGAAGCCGGGATCAAATCGGCGACCTTCCTGGCTCAGGGAGACTACGGGTATGGGTACCTGTTGAGCGAGATCGGCGTCCATCGCCTGGTCCGCATCTCGCCTTACGATGCCGCCGCCAGGCGCCACACCTCGTTCGCCTCGGTCTTCGTCTCACCGGAGATCGACGACAGCGTCGAGATTGTCATCGACGAGAAGGATCTCAAGATCGACACTTACCGGTCCTCCGGCAGCGGCGGGCAGCACGTGAACGTCACCGATTCGGCCGTCCGCATCACCCATTTGCCGACGGGAATCGTCGTGCAATGCCAGAACGAACGGTCCCAGCACCGGAACAAGGACACGGCAATGAAAGTCCTCCGCGCCAAGCTCTACGACTATGAAATGGAGAAGCGGCGGAAGGAACTGGACGAGGTCGAGGATTCCAAGGCCGACATCGCATGGGGCAGCCAGATTCGTTCGTATGTGCTGCACCCGTATCGCCTGGTCAAGGACCACCGGACCCGGATCGAAATCGGAGACGTGGATTCGGTGCTGGACGGGGGAATCGGCCTCTTCATCGAAGCCTACTTGAAACGGCGCAGCCGGGAGAAGAGCCGGCGCGGGAGAATCTCAGGTACAGAATCCAATAATAACGATTTCAAAGCCGTTTAAGGATCATAGGTGAAAGAAGACTCTGAATCCCTGGAGAACGACTCTCCGGAGGAGATTGCGGATTCCGAAAGTCAGGCTCCGGCCGAAGAGCTGCAGGAACAGGCCCGGAGACTCCGGGTAGCGGTTCGACGGGACAGAACCGGTCCATCGGGTCCGTCGGGTCCGTCCTTCCTCGGCAAAATCCTCTATCTGGCGTTCTTCATGGGGGTGATGGGAAGCACCATCTATCTCCTCATGTTCCCCGCGGTTCGTCATGATCTGGTCCGCCAGGTATCGGAGGTGTGGATCGCCGCTTCCCGCGACGTCACCAGGTCCCACATCTATCGCCTGCCTCCCCCGCCTCCCAAACCCGCCGAGCAGAGGGTGGTCTTTCAGGCGCCGGTCCCAATCGTGTCCGGTTCCAACGTTCCGGAGACTGGAACGGCCTCTTCCGGGGAGGACCCGGACGGAGGTCCCCGCCAAGCCCCGGCTCTGAAGAAGACTCGAGACTCCGAGACCGCCTACCGGCTGCTGCTGGAGAAGTCGGCCGCTGCCAAAGATCTTACGGAGGGAAAGATCCCCGGCCAGGCGTTCAAGGAGTGGCGGTTGATGAAGGACGATGTTCCTGTCTTGTGGATCGATCTCGTGGTGGCCGGGGATGCCGGCCCGGAAGTCCACTTCATCTGGTCGGTGGACCTGGAGACACGAACCGTGACCGCATTGAGCCAGGCGGCGCGGGATCTGGACCAGCCCCGGTCCGATTGAACTCTGCTCAGTCGATGGATTGCAGACCGCCGGCGGGGCTCGTTCCCCCGTCGCCGAGGTAACGCCGCCGGAGTTCCCGGGCCAGAACCCGTCCCGCGACCCGGTTTCCCTCGCCGGTGAGATGAGCGAAATCGAAATAGAGTTCCGGTCCGCCGGCCTGCCGCAGGTCGTGAGACGGATCCAGATACGGAATCCGCCGGGATCGACATTGCTCGATGGCTCGGTCCATCAGCTTTCGGGCAAAGAGGGCATGCTCCGGTGCCTCTTTCCGGAACACGAAACGGGAGGGGATCAACAGGAGCAGAAACGGAATCCGCTCTCGCTCAAGAAGATCCCGGATGCCTCCCAAGGCTCCGAAGAGCCTTTTCCAACCGGCCTCGATCCGATCCCGGTCCAGAAGAAACTTTTCGTAACCCATGGCGTAGTAGGTCAGTCCCCGGGCGCTGCGGAACGGCTCGCTGGGAATGATCCGGTACAACGACTCAAGTGATTTACGAAGTAGGACCGTGTAAGTATAGGTCTTTTCGAAGAAATAAGGTCCTCGAGACCAGGTCCCCAGAAGCTGGCCGTCCCAACCCACCACGTACCGGCCGCCGCGGACCCGTTCCGGCAGGCTCGCTTGGACTCCCGACGGCCAGCCGAGCAGCGCCTCGTCGGTGACGTCGTTGCAGAGTTCGATCTGGACCAGCACCAGATCGGGGTTCAGTTCCAGACCCTCCTGATAGAGGTAGGCCGCGTAACTGGAGGGGCTGTAACCTTGCCCCGAAGCATTGACGACCCGGAAGCGGAAGGCCCCCGGCGGATGATTGAGTTCCCGCTGCAAAACCCTTCCGTAGCGGTCCCGGGACGGGACGCCGAGGCCGAATCCGATGGAGTCTCCCAGAGAGAGGATTCGGAATTCACCCTCCGGGGGAACGGGATCCAACGGGGGCTCGTCCCGGAAACCGTAGGCGTTGGTGACGAAGGGAATGTCCCAGAAGACCCCCTCGTAGTCTCCCTTCATGCGAACCGGCAGGTACCAGGTTTCTTCGGCGTGATCCCGGGGTTCCGCGGATTCCCCGAGAAAGGAATGGCGGAGCCAGAATTCGACCGCGAGGAGAATCAGGACGGCCAGAAGGCCGAAGAAGATCAATGCCAGGAGAAGGAGTCGACTCCGCAATTCGTTTCCTGCCCTCGCCGGTGGGATTTCAGGCCTGGAAGTCCACTTTCGCTTACGAATAGTCAAGATAGGGCTTCCCCGGGGACGATTCAAGGCAACCCGCCGGGCGTCCCGTCGGCGTCAGCAGACGCTGATAAGATCCGGCCATGCAACGCAGATGGACGCTGTGCGAGCCGGAGGCGGAGGCGGTTCGGACGCTGAGTTCCGAGCTGGACATTTCGTCGCTGACGGCTCGCCTGCTGGTCAACCGCGGCCTTCAGGATCCGGATAAGGCCCACCGTTTTCTCCATCCCCGCTATGAGGATCTCCACGACCCCTATCTGATGAAGGACATGGACCGGGCGGTCCCGCTCCTCTGGCAGGCGCTGCAAGATAAGAAACGTATTGTGGTCCACGGCGACTACGACGTGGACGGCATCACCTCAAGCCTGATCCTGAAACGGGGGCTTGAAATGCTGGGCGGCCGCGTCGGCATCCATATCCCCGGACGGCTCACCGACGGATATGGAATTCAGACCGATTTCGTGGAACGGTGCCACCGGGACGGGGTGGACCTGCTGGTGACCTCGGACTGTGGAATTCGGGCCTTCGAAGCTTGTGGCCGGGCGCGCGAGTTGGGCCTCGACGTTCTGATTTGCGACCATCACCTGCCCTCCGCGGAACTTCCGCCGGCGCGGGCCATCCTCAATCCGCACCGGGCGGACTGTGACTACCCGGCCCGGAACCTGTCGGCGGCTGGCGTCGTTTTCAAGCTGGTGCAGGGACTCTTCGAAACAGCCGGGCGCACCCGGGTGCTTCCCCATTTCCTGAAGGTCGTGGCCTTGGGAACGGCGGCCGACATGGTCCCCCTGACCGGAGAGAACCGGATCCTGGTCAAGCTGGGGTTGGAGGGCCTGGCCCAACCGCACAACGTGGGCCTGCGGGCCCTGCTCCACGGCGCCGGAGTCTCCGGAGAGGTGGAGATCGAGGACGTGGCTTTCAGGATCGCTCCACGCATCAATGCGGTGACCCGCATGGGGGGCGGACCCGAGGTATTGGATCTCTTCGATACCCGCGACAGGTCGCGGGCCCAGGCGATCGTCCGGGACATGAATGCGAGGAACCGGGAGCGGCGGCGGCAGGAGGAGGCCATTCTGGCGGAGATCCACGAGTGGGAGGAGAACCGGCCGGAACTGTTCCGGAAAGCCTTCATCGTCCTGGCTGGGAGAAACTGGCACCGGGGGGTCATCGGGATCATTGCCTCGAGGGTGGCCAGGCGTTTCTTTCGCCCCACGCTGGTGTTCTCGATGGGAGAATCCGACTGCCAGGGTTCGGGGAGGAGCATCCCCGGCTTCCATCTGCTGGAAGCCCTCGAGGGGTGCGGAGACCTCCTGGATCGATATGGCGGGCATGCTCAGGCGGTGGGTTGCGCCATGGAGGGCAGCGATTCTCTGGAAGACCGCCTCCGGACCCTTTCGGATCGTCTCGATTCCCACGCCCAATCTGTCCTGTCCACAGAGGATCTGACTCCCGTGGTCCCATTGGACTCCTATTTGAGTCCGGGCCGCCTTTCGTTGTCGCTGTACCGGGAGATTCAACAGTTGGCGCCATTCGGGGTAGGGAATCCGGTTCCCGTATTCGCCAGCCGCGGGTTGGATGTGACCGGCGGTCCCTGGGTATTGAAGAACCGGCATCTGAAGGTCCGTCTCGGCGCCAACGGAGCCGGCGTCGACGCCATCTGGTGGAAGAACGGGGATGCCGCTGATACCATACCGAGAGGATCGAAGATCGATGTGGCGTACACCTTGAACCGGAACCAGTACCGGGGCGTGGAGAGTCTGCTCATGACGGTCCAGGATCTGCGCACGCACCCGGTCTCGACCGATTCCTGACGGCCTTCGACACGCGTCGTCACAGACCCGTGAACGATCCTTTCCGGCTTTCCGTCCAATTGGGAGACGGGCCGGCCGGCCTTTCGTCTCGTTGACCGGGGCGATTCGATGACCCCTCGGGGACGGCCTCGAATCGCGGCCGGAGCCGGGTAGCCCGCCGGCGCATTTCGACGGGCCGAAAGGACTGCTGCAGACCGGACTCTCTATGCGTCCCCGTTCCCTCAAGCTCATCCGGCTGTTCCTGATCGTGGTCCTGGTGACGGCCCTGGGAGCCGTGGTCTGGAGCTTCCTGACCCGGCGGGACGCCCGGCCCCCCTTGGCGCGGGAACGCCTCCTCTCTCCCGAGTTGCTCCAGCAGAGCACCGAATTCGAGCATACCCATCACGAGGAAGGACGAACCGTCTACAAGGTGGAGGCCGGGACCAGCACCGAAACGGTCAAGAAAATCCATCGTCTTTTCGGCGTGAAACTGACCCACTTCGGTCCGGATGGGAGCTCCGTGGAGGAGATCTCGGGAGACGAAGCGATTTACCGGGTTGTCGACAACCGGATCGAGTTCACCGGCAAGGTTCGCATCGAGCTATCGGATGGAACGACCATTGACGCGGATCGGCTGAAGGCCGACCTGGCCCGGAACGTAGTGGCCATCGAGGAGGGTTTTCGCTTCGGAATGGAGAAGCTCTCCGGTCACGGCCGGTCTCTCAGCTACGAGATCCGGCAGAGCCGGCTTCGGGTCGACGACGAGTTCGAGCTGAACATCACCCAAGGCGCCGATCGCCTCCAGGTGACGGCGTCGCGGGCTTTGTACGATCTGGAGGACCGCAGGGTCGATCTGTTGGACGGGGCCCGGATTCAAGGTCCCCAGGGGGACCTCACCGCCGGGTACGTCCGTGTCTTTCTGACCGACGACCGGGCCGTGGAGAGGATGTTCACCTCGCGCGGCGTGCGACTGGTGCTGGATTCGGACCGGACCTTCACCGGTGAGTCCATCCATCTGTTCGCGGCTGCCGATGGAGGGAGGATCCAAAGCTTCTATGTCTACTCGGGCAAAGCCACTCCCGATTCTCCCGAACAGCGCGCTGTGTACGAAGACCCCGAGACCTATCTGGAAGCGGATCGCATCGATGGGTTGGCCGGATCTCCTGACGCGGATGAGACGCGGTTTCTGGCGCACCGGCGCGTCATCGTCCGTTCCCGGACTCTGGGTCTGGAAGAAGGACGCGCCGACGAGTTGACAGCTCATCTGAGTCTTGAACATCAGCGTCTCAAGTGGTTGGAAATGCGGGGAAAGACGAGACTGGTCGGTCGGCTTCGAGACCTCGAAGATTCTCGCGAGTCGATCCAAGGAGACCTGCTGGTTCTGGATCTTGGCGCTGACGGAGTCTTGGATCGTGCGACCGTTTCAGGAAACACCGTGGCCTGGACTCGAACCGGAGAGGGGACTTCAGCCCAGCTTCGAGCCGGACGAATGGACGCGTTTTACCGGGGTGGAATACTGAAGAGGCTCGTGGCCACGCACGACCCGGTTCTGCGCCAGCAAGTTCCCGAGGGGGAACGGACTGTGGAGTCGGACCGCATGGAGGCTGTTTTCGAGGATGGGGGCGTGCTGAGGGTTGCGGCGGTGGGCGGGGTCCGTTGGACCATGAATTCGGAAACCACGAAGCGGGACGGGGAAAGCGGGCGGCTCGATCTTGGATTCCTCGGCGAGCAAATCCACGAAGCCCGGGGGGAGGGCCAGGTGGTCTACCGGGAAGAAAGTTCTTCCGGACGCGTCACCCTGAAGGCGAGCAACGCTGAGTTCGACGCCGGACAAAACTTGTTTTCCTTTTCGGACCCGGACGGCGCCCACCTTTACTACTCCGAAGATACGATGGAAGGCGCAGGCGGGGTGGAGTCGCGGACCCGGGCGGACGGTTTTCAGGTGGACGCGGGCGGGGAAGAACTGTCTGCGGCCGGGAGAGTCCAGACCCTCTTCAGTCGTCCCGGAAAAGAACCGGTTCTGATCCAGGCCGATCGCCTGGTGTTGGATTCCGGTGCCAAATCCCTCTCCTATGCCGGCAATCCGCGGATCCTCCGGGATTCCCACCTGATCGCGGGAACGATGATTCGCTTGGACTCGGCCGGTGAACGGCTGGAGGTCCAGGACGTGGACAGCACCTTTTGGGACCCTGGGGAAGTGTCGGGCCGCCAATACCGGATCCAGGCGCCCCAGCTCGTCTACCAGCGGAGCTCCGGAAGGGCGGCCTACCGAGGCGGCGTCCGGATGCAGTCCGGTCACTTCCAGGTGAAATCCTCCCATGTGGACTTCCAGCTGGAGGATTCCCCTGCGAGCACCATTCAGAGCATTGCCGCGGGAGGAGAAGTCGAGATCCGGCAGGGAGATCGAAGGGCCCGGGGCGATCATGCCGTGTATCATCCCCGGGAGGGCCGAGTGGAGCTGACCGGAGAACTCGCCGAGGTGACGGAGCCGCTTCGCGGCAGCGCGTCCGGGCGGAGGGTGACGTTGTTCGTGGAAACCGACAAGATCGTCATCGATTAGCCGGCCCCGCCAACGGCGCCGTGACCCGTTGTCGCCGGGCCCGGAACCGGCGGTTGTGCCGGTCTGGCGTCGGTTACCGTCGTCCGCAGTCTTTTGCTTGACATGGGGAATCCCGGGCCGAGTTGGACACGGTCCGATACCGTCTTGTTTTCCCGTTTCAAATGAGCAAGGGGGACATTCTGGAGAAGGTTCTCGAGGCACGGAGCCTCTATAAATCATATCGGAGCAGGCAGGTGGTCGGTGACGTGAGCCTCACCATCTCATCGGGTGAGGTCGTTGGCCTGCTGGGTCCCAACGGCGCCGGAAAGACCACCACCTTCTACATGATCGTCGGTTTGCTGGATCCGGACAGGGGCGAGGTATTTCTGGACGGCGAGGACATCACTCCCCTGCCCATGTACGTTCGGGCGCGAAGAGGGATCAGCTACCTCTCCCAGGAACCTTCCGTGTTTCGCCGGCTCTCGGTGGAGGACAATCTGTACGCCATCGCCGAAACCCTGGATCTTCCCCACGGGGAATCGGACCAGTTGGTCAGCGAGCTGCTGGAGGAATTTGGGATCGCTGCCCTGAGGGACCGTCCGGCCTATACCCTTTCCGGCGGCGAGAGGCGGCGTCTGGAAATCGCACGCGCGCTGGTGATCCGGCCCGATTTCATCTTGCTGGACGAGCCGTTCGCCGGAATCGATCCCATTGCCGTCCTGGATATCCAACGCATGGTCACCCGGCTCCAGGCGCGGAATATCGGTGTGTTGATCACGGATCACAACGTTCGCGAAACTCTTCGGATCACGGATCGGGCCTACATCATCACCGAAGGCAGGATCTTTCGAGCAGGCACCCCGGACCTGCTCTCCGCCGATCCGGACGTCCGCAAAGTTTACCTGGGAGATCACTTCCAGCTATACTGAGTCCAGTGGGCGCCGGTTGGACTGGCCCGAAGCTTCCCGTCGTGCTGCAGGGATTCATCCGGACAAGACGGCGCCAGGAAGCATTCTCGTTCGGAGGGAAACGAGGGCCAGCGAAGTCCAACGGGATGCTGGCCGGGCCAAATCCGGACCAAATGACGTGCCGACTTTTGCTTCGGGCCGCCAAGGGACCCTGAACCGGAACACTCCGGAGTGCCATGAGTCGACGCGCTCAATTGAAACCCTCCCTGGTACTCGGCCTGTCGCAACGGCTGGCCATCACCCCCTCGCTCCTCCAGAAGATTGAACTCCTCTCCGTAAACCAGTTGGAACTCTCGGAGATTCTCCAACAGGAGCTGGAGGAGAACCCCTTGTTGGACGACGTTTCGGATCATTTCGAAGCCGGCCCGGAGGTTTCGGAACCGGCCCGGGAATCGGAGCAGGACGCGGACCCGCCGGAGGAGGGAAGCCACCTGGAAGACCTGGACTTCGATTATTTCTTCGGAGACTACCTGGGATCGAGTTACGAGCGCCAGGAATTCGAACCGGTGGAACAGAAGGCTACATTCGAGCAGTTCCTCTCATCCGCCGATACTTTGTGGGATTACCTGAATTGGCAGTTGAATCTGAACGGTATGGATCCGGACCTGCGGGAGATTGCCCATTTCATCGTGGGAAATCTGGACGAGGACGGTTACCTGACCCTCACCCCGAAGGAGATCTGCCGGCAGTTGCAGGTTCCTTCAGGTCGAGTCGACGATGCTCTGGCGGCGGTGCAGTCCCTCGATCCGGTGGGCGTCGCCTGCCGCGACCTGCGCGAATGCCTCTTGCTGCAGGCGAGAGCTGCGGGTCTGGAGGACTCTCTGGCCGGCGCACTGATTCGGGACTGCCTGCCGCTGATCGAAGGCAGGAAATATTCCAGGATTCTGAATCGCCTGGCATGCGATCCCAAGGATCTCTCCCGCGCTCTCGAACTGATTCGAGGCTTTTCGCCGCGCCCGGGGCAGAAATTTGCCTCCGCCCAACCGGTTTACGTCCGGCCGGACGTGCACATTCGAAAGGTCGAAGGCGAATACCAGGTCAGCCTCAATGACGATGGGTTGCCCAAGCTGAAAATCAACCGTGCCTACCGGAAGCTGCTTCGCAAGCACGGCGTCTCCAAGGAAACCAAGAGCTTCATCCGCGAGCGATTCCGGTCGGCCATCGAGTTGCTGCGAGGGGTGGATCAACGGCAGGAGACCATCTTTAGAGTCTGTCGCGTCATCGTCCGGCACCAGTACGACTTCATGGAATCGGGCATCCGGAAGTTGAAGCCGTTGTTGATCAAGGATGTGGCCGATGAACTGGGTGTTCATCCGTCCACCATCAGCCGCGTCGTCGCCAACAAGTATGCCCACACCCCGCAGGGCCTGATGGAGTTGCGCCGATTTTTCTCCGTGGGCGTGGGGCACGCCAATGGAGAGAACGTCTCCACCATGCAGGTGAAGGACCGGCTCAAGACCCTGATCCGGCGCGAGGATCCCAAAAAGCCCCTGTCCGACCAGAAACTCACCAACCTGTTGAACCGGGACGGGATCCGCATCACCCGTCGCACCGTCGCCAAGTATCGGGATCAGATGAGAATTCCCGGGTCGCTCGCCAGGAAGAAGGCGAACTTGTTGTAGCCCTCGCTCTGAGGGTCGCAGGCGAGGCGTGAACCATGCAGAATCATTCCATCCCCCCGGTGACGGTCCGGCAGTTCTACGAGTCCATGGACCCGGCCCTGAACCTGGCGCTAGCCTCCAGCGGGGCGGGTCTGGACAACTCCATCTCGTCTCCCAGAATTCAGAAGTTGGGCCTGGCCCTTTCGGGATACACGCGCTATCTGCACCGGGGTCGGGTGCAGTTCGTCGGCCGCACCGAGATCTACTACATGGAGGAGTTGTCTCCGGAACGTCGCCGCAAGGTTTTCGCCGATGCCTTCGACGTTGGACTCTGTTGCGTTCTGGTAACGACCGGCTTGGCGCCGCCGCCCGATTTTCTGGCCGAGGCGGAAAGGGCCGCGACTCCGGTCCTCACGACGACGGCGCTCAGCTCCAAGGCCATCGTCGAGGTCACGGCCAATCTGCAGGAACACCTGGCCCTGACCCACACCATCCATGGAGTCCTGGTGGAGCTCTTGGGGCTTGGGGTCCTGCTGGTTGGGGAATCGGGGATTGGCAAGAGCGAGTGCGCACTGGACCTGATCCTGAGGGGCCACCGCCTGGTGAGCGACGATCTGGTGGTATTGAAGAGGGTCTCGGGCGAGAGCCTGGTGGGGTCGGGTCTTCCGGATGCCCCCTTTCACATGGAATTGCGGGGGTTGGGCATCATCAACGTCAGGGATCTGTTCGGGATCTCGGTGTTGAGCCCCGCCCGGCCCGTCGATCTGGTGATCAAGCTGGAAGAATGGCCGGAGCGGGATACCCGGGACCGGTTGGGACTGGAGGAAGAGAAGTATCGCGTCCTGGGAGTCGATCTTCCGCTGATCACGATTCCGGTGGCGCCTGGACGAACCCTGGCGACCCTGGTGGAGGTGGCCGTCAGAATCCAGAAACTGAAGATGCAGGGCTATAATCCCGCGCTGGAGTCGATTCGCCTCCTGGAACGGCGGATTCAAGTACCGTGGGGTCAAGGAGAACAACCCCGGGCAGGGGATGGAGACAATGAATGAAACGACAACGGACCCAAATCGGTGGACTTGTCGTCACTCACGGGAGACTGGGCCATGAGCTGGTCGCCGCCGCGGAGATGATCGTCGGCGAAATTCCCCACGTGCTGCCGGTCTCCATCGGATGGCATGACGACGTGGAACGGTCCCGGCAGGGGATCGAAGAAGCCATCAGCACCCTGGACCGGGGCGGCGGCGTCATCATCCTGACGGACATGTTCGGAGGGACGCCGTCCAACCTGACTCTCGCTCTGCTGAAGAAGGGAGAAGTGGAAATCGTCACCGGAGTGAACCTTCCCATGATCATCAAGCTGGCCAATCAAACGGGCAAGGAGGACCTGAGCGAACTCGCGCAACGGGTCCTGGAACAGGGGCAGAAACACATCGCGTTGGCCAGCGGGTTGCTGGGGGAATGATCCGGCGGGTCGTTCAAATACGAAATCGTCTGGGGTTGCACGCCCGCGCGGCAGCCAAGCTGGTCAGAACGGCATCCCACTATGACAGCGACGTGAAACTTTCCAGGGCCGGCGGGTCCCAGGAGATTGACGGCAAGAGCATACTGGGGATTCTCCTGTTGGCTGCCTCTTGCGGAACCGAGCTCGAATTCACCATTCGCGGGTCCGACGAGATCGAAGCGGCCGAGGCCATCGAGACTCTGGTCAGGAACCGGTTTGGAGAAGAGAAATGATTTCGCGGGCTTGATGCCCGGCGTGATCGACACGATTCGGTCCTGATAGGAAGACCCGGGTCTTTGCTGTATTTTCGAGGTAAATGGTGGAGAAGCTGCAACGCAACGAATCCGGCCGGAGATTGGTGGGCACACCCCTGTCTCCAGGAATCGGGGCTGGAAGAGCGTATCGGATCGAGCAACACGCGCCGGACTTCCATCGACTGTACCTTTCGGCGGCTGAAGCGCCTCGGGAGCTGGAGAGGCTGCAGGAAGCCCTGGCCAAGTCCCGGGAGCAACTGGTCCGGATCAAGGAACGATTCGAGCAGCAACTGGGCAAGGAACACTCCTATATCATCGATGCCCATCGCCTGATCCTTGAAGATCGGGAGTTCCTGGACCAGATCCGATCCAAGATCAGGGATCATCTGTACGGTCCCGAGCGGGCCGTCTGGGAAGCCACTGAGGAGTGGCTGGCCGTGTACCGCACCTTGACCGACCCCTTTTTCCGGGACCGGGGATCGGACCTGGAAGAAGTGGCGCGGCGAATCGTTGCCAATCTGGGTGAGTCCGGACCGCCCCGCCAGGAGGAACAATCGTCCGAAGACCTGATCCTCGTGGGGCCGGAAATCGGCCTCTCGGACCTGGCCAGTTTCCCGCTGGCCCAGGTCAAGGGACTCGTTTCGACGCGTGGGGGACAGACCTCGCATATCACCATCATCGCCCGCGTGCACCGCATACCGGCTGTTTCCGGCGTCCGGGAGGTGGAGGGGAACATTCGCACCGGCGACGAAATGATCGTCGACGGTTCCGAAGGTGTGGTGCTGGTGCAGCCGTCGGCGGGAGAGCGCCGGGATTTCCAGGTGTTGCTGCGGGAGGAGCAACGTCGCAGCTCAGAGTTGGAAGGGGACTTCAGACCGTCGTCTACGGCTGACGGGAGGGTCGTTTCCGTACTCGCAAACACCGATATGGAGGACGAAGCCACGGTGGCGTTCGATTTGGGTGCGGAAGGAATCGGACTGTTTCGTTCCGAGTTCGTCTACATGGGCGAAATGAGTGGTCCCGTCCGCTTCGAAGAGCAGTTGAGCATCTATCGGCGGTTGGCCCGCCTGACGGGCCCGCGGCCCGCCGTCATTCGAACGCTGGACATGGGAACGGAAGATCACCCTTACTTCACGCGGCTGGCCGGCGAGGGACCCGTACTGGGCCTCCGGGGGATTCGCCTGAGTCTGGACCGTCCCCAACTGTTTCGGGACCAGGCGAGGGCCATCGTCAGTGCCCGCAGAGAGGGGAACCTGCGAATCCTCCTCCCCATGATCTCAAGCGCCGACGAACTGGTCACCGCCCGCGAGCTGATTCGGGAAGTGGAGCGGGAGGTGTCGGAAAAAACCGGATTTGAACCGGAATCACCGATCCAGGTGGGCGCCATGATCGAGGTTCCTTCCGCCGTACTGGTGCTGGACGGAATCTGCCGGCATGCCGATTTCGTTTCGGTGGGCAGCAATGATCTGATCCAGTTCACGCTGGCGGTCGACCGATCCAGCGACCTCCTGTCCCCCCTCTTCAATCCCCTCCATCCGGCTATCCTGAAGAGCCTGGAACGGGTGGCCAGAGTCGCGTCCCGGAATCGCATACCCGCCTATGTCTGCGGAGAGGTGGCCGCGCAGCCGCTTTACGCATACCTCCTCATCGGCATGGGTTTCCAGCGGCTTTCCATGAACCCGTTCGCCATTCCGACGGTGAAGAAAAGAATTCGGGAGATGGTCTACGAGGAGGCCCGGGAGAGGATCCGGGAACTGTTGCGATTCTCCACGATTCAGGAAGTCGAACGGTTCGTGAAGCGTGAGATGCCGTCGTGGGAAACGGTAGGTCAGGAATCGGGTTCCCGGTTCGTCAAGAGTTGACCTGTTGAAGGCTCGACCGGTGCCGGAGGGAAATGGAACCGACTGGCGGTGAGTAGCCATGACCTCAGCAAACCAGCTCACGGTGCTTCGGATCCTCGCCGTTCCGCTATTTGTGGGGCTGGTCGTTTCCGGGTTTGTCGGCGCCGCTCTGACAGTGTTCATTCTGGCCGGGTTCACGGATCTCTTGGACGGGCTGATCGCCCGGAAATTCGGCCAGCGGACTGCTTTGGGCAGGTTTCTGGATCCCTTGGCCGACAAGCTCCTGATGGTCGGCGCTCTGGTGGTGCTCTCCCTGGAGAACCCGGCTCTGGAGGTCCGGATACCGCATTGGTTGACTCTGTCGGTGGTGGGGCGGGACCTGATTCTTGGAATCGGCGCCCTCTGGTCCTACGTCTTCACCGGCACGAAGGCGTTTCCGCCGTCCATCCTGGGGAAGTTGTCCACACTTGCCCAGTTCACAACCATCCTGGCGGTCCTCGTGGACAACGTGATCCCGTGGCGGATACCGTTTCACGCAGGACTCTTCGGTCTCACGGCCGTTCTGGCCCTGGGCAGCGGTCTCCAGTACCTGGTCCGCGGCGTCCGTATCTTTGCGCCTGATCGGCGCTGAATCGCCTGCATTTCGGAAGGTGAGTCATGAAGTTCCGGAACCTGAGGCTGGAGATCGATTCGGGAGGGGTGGCCGAGCTCACCCTGGAAAGGCCGGAGGTCCTGAACGCCTTGAACGAGGAGACGATTCGGGAGTTGGACGCGGCCTTCCGGTCCCTGGAACGGGATGAGAATGTCCGGATCGTGCTCCTCTCAGGCGCCGGGAAGGCATTTTCCGCCGGGGCCGACATCCCTGAGGTCCACCGGTTGGACGCCGGGACCTCCCAGGCATTCTCCCGGCGTGGCCATGCCGTCCTGAATCGGATCGAGCGGGGGTCGAAACCGGTTCTGGCTGCGGTGCGGGGCTTCTGTCTTGGCGGGGGCTGCGAGCTGGCGTTGGCGTGTCACATCCGGATTGCCGGGTCGGATGCTCGAATCGGATTGCCTGAAGTGAAGCTGGGCATCATTCCCGGCTACGGCGGCACGCAACGCCTGGCACGAATCGTGGGACGCTCCAAGGCGCTCGAGTTGTTGCTTTGCGGGAGGACCATGACGGCCCGGGAGGCCCTGGCGGCCGGTCTGGTGGTCCGCGTCGTGGAGCCGGACGATCTTCTGTCCACCTGTCGAGAACTGGCGTCCCGGATCGCCGGCCAGGCCCCTTTGGCCGTCAGGTACTGTTTTGAGGCGGTCAATCGAGGTTACGACCTGCCCCTGCAAGCGGGACTCGACCTGGAAACGGCCCTCTTCGGGCTGGCTTCCGGCACGGATGACATGAAGGAGGGGACCCGGGCCTTCATGGAAAAGAGACGCCCCCATTTCAAGGGCAAATGATGCCGAAAGCCTCGCAGCCCGTGGCAAGAGTCACCACGGACTGCAAGTCGTAGTAGACTGGGGCCTGGGAGAAACGGACGTGAAGGAAATCACTGGACGTATGAATGGCGCGGATCTCAGGATCGGCGTCGTGGTCAGCCGGTTCAACGACTTGGTCACCGATCGGCTTTTGAAGGGCGCGCTGGGCGTGCTCCGACGGCTCGGAGTCCCGGATGATGGCGTGACCGTCGTTCATGTGCCCGGGAGCTTCGAAATCCCATTTGCCGCCCGGAAACTGGCGACGGCCGGGATTTGCGACGCGGTGGTCTGCCTCGGAACCCTGATTCGGGGAGAGACGGACCATTACGAATACCTGGCCTCGCATGTGACGGGGGCCCTGTCACGATTGGCATTGGAGCAGGACGTCCCCATCACCTACGGCCTGATCACGGCGGAGACCACCGAGCAGGCCATCAATCGCGCCGGCTTGAAACATGGCAACAAGGGGGCGGAGGCAGCGTCCGCCGCTGTGGAAATGGCCGACTTGGCGCGTCAGAAGCTGGCGGACGGCTGATGGGCCGGGTGAAGGGTCGGAAGGGATGCACTCGCCGGCGTCCCGTGCCGGTGTTCAGACCGGAAATGACCTCCTTCCGGGTGCAAGACGATCGATCCCACCGGCTGGACGGACCTCTCTTCGGGCGCAGTAGTTCGGTATGAGCCGAAGGAGGGCGCGCGAATATGCCCTGCAGATGCTCTATCAGCAGGAAGTGACCCGGGACCCGGGCGCCGTCGTCGAACGGTCCTTCTGGAACGCCCATGCCGCGGCGGCAGTGGATGCCCGTGCCTTCGCGGGCCGCTTGTTCGGGAAATCACTGCAGGACAGGAGCAGGATCGACGACCTGATCCAACGTCATTGCGACAACTGGAAATTGAGGAGGATTTCGGCCGTCGATCGAAACGTGCTGCGCATGGGGATCGCCGAGTTCCTCTTTCTGGACACGCCCAAGGTGGTGGTCATCAGTGAGGCCATCGAGATCGCGCGAAAATTCGGGACCGAGCGGTCGGCGGACTTTGTCAACGGTATCCTGGATGCCATCCGCAAGGAACTGGACACCGAACGGGAGGCCGATTGAGGCAAGAGCAATGACGGGCGCCGGATGCCACGCGGGGAGGACCCGGCGGCAGGGAACGGAACGATGACTTCCGGAAACGAGCTGATCGACCGGCGGATGGAGAAGCTGCGGCGCATACGGGCCGGCGGCCATGATCCCTATCCCGCCAACTACGACCTGACGCACGAGATTCCCCGGATTTTGGAGAACTTCTCCCAGCTGGAGGCGCCGGAGCTGGAGTCCGCACGGAACAGGGTTCGAACCGCAGGCCGCATCGTTTCGATCCGCGGCCACGGCAAGGTCAGCTTCGCCCACCTGAGCCAGGGCGGAGGCCGGCTCCAGATCTACGTGCGCCGGGACCGGGTGGGACCGGAGGATCACGATCTGTTCCGGTTGCTGGACATCGGGGACTTTCTGGGAGTGGAAGGCGAGTTGCTGCGGACCCGTACGGGAGAACTGACCGTCTTCGCCGACTCGGTGCAGTTGTTGTCCAAGTCGATGCGGCCCCTTCCCGAGAAGTGGCACGGCCTGGCCGACGTCGAGGTGCGATACCGTCAACGCTATCTGGACCTGATGGCCAATCCGCGCGTGCGGTCCGTATTCGTCCGCCGCAACCGGATCATCTCGTTCCTCCGCCGGTTTCTGGAGGACAGGGGGTTCCTGGAGGTGGAAACCCCCATGATGCAGACGTTGGCGGGGGGCGCGACGGCGCGGCCCTTCAAGACCTATCACGAAGCGCTGGGAATGCCGTTGTTCCTGAGGATCGCGCCGGAGCTCTACCTCAAACGCCTGGTCGTGGGCGGGTTGGATCGAGTGTACGAGATCAACCGGAATTTTCGAAACGAGGGCGTGTCCACCCGGCACAATCCCGAGTTCACCATGTTGGAGTTCTACCAGGCCTACAGCGACTACGGCGATCTGATGGATCTGACGGAAGAGATGTTGAAAGGGCTGGTCCGGGAGGTCTGCCAAGGGTTGGAGGTGGAGTACGGACCGTCGACCATCGACTTCTCCGCGTTTCGGCGCTACAGCATGGTGGAATCGATTCGCGAATTCTGGCCCGGTCCGCGGATCCCTTCGCCCGAGAGCCTGACGGACCCGACGGCGCTCGAAACCCTGCTTCGGGACCGGAACCTGGAAATGCCTCCGGGAACGAGCTGGGATCGGATGCTTGGACTGCTGTTCGAGACGGTGGCCGAGAAGCACTTGATCCAGCCCACCTTCATCTATGATTTTCCGGCGCAGTTGTCTCCGCTGTCCAAGCGGAAAGCCGGCGACCCCCGGTTCACCGAGCGGTTTGAGCTCTTCGCCGGAGGTCTGGAACTGGCCAACGCCTACAGCGAGCTGAACGACCCGGACGAGCAGAGGGAGCGATTTCGGGAGCAGCTCATCGACCGGGAGCAGGGAAACGAAGAAGCCCACGAGATGGACGAGGACTACGTTCGGGCCCTTGAATACGGCATGCCGCCGGTGGCCGGCGAGGGAATCGGCATCGATCGCCTCGCCATGCTGCTGACCAACTCTCCCTCCATCCGGGAAGTGATTCTCTTTCCTCATCTCCGCCCGTCACGGCGGGAAAGGGACTCGCGGAACACGGAGTGAGCGGCAACAATTCAGCCGGTCTGTCCGCACACGGAGTCAGTTCCGGGCTGCGAAAAGAGGGACGGTGTTGCGTTTCGAGCTGTTTGTCGCCCTCCGTTATCTTCGAGCACGGCGCAAACAAGCCGTCATCTCGGTCATCAGCATCATCTCGGTGGTGGGCGTCGCGGCCGGCGTCATGGCCCTCACCATAGCCCTGGCTCTGAACAACGGCCTGCAGCGCGAATTCCAGGCCCGGATTCTGGGCGCCACCTCACATCTCAATCTCCTGCCCGCCCGGGAGGGGGCCATCTCGGGCTATCAGGGAATCGCCAACGCCCTGAGCGGGATGCCCCGGATCAAGAGCGTGGTGCCGACGGTCTACGGTCAGACCCTGTTGCAGTCCGGTTCAAGACAGAATGCGGCAATCCTGAAGGGGATCGGGGGCGACCCGGGCCGGCCTTCAAGTATGAGCGTCTCCATCATCGAGGGGACCACGGCGGGATTCCATGACGGCGGCAAGCCCTTTCCCATCATTCTCGGGAAGGACCTGGCGGGATCCCTGGGAGCGTTGGTTGGAGAACCGGTTCGGGCTTACGGGCTGAAGGGCGAGCTTTCACCCTTCGGCCCCAGTCCGCGGATCGGGAGTTTCCGGGTCGTGGCTCTCTTCGAGTCCGGTCTGTGGGAATACGATGCCAATTGGGCTCTGGTGCCGCTGGCCGCGGCGCAGTCCTTTTTCGGGCTTTCGGAGGACCAGGCCTCGGCGCTGGAAATGCGTGTCGAGGACATCTACGCCGTCGAGAGCCAGGCCAGGACCGTGCAGGAGGCACTGGGCGACGGATTCGCAACGAACACCTGGATCGAACTGAACCGGCCGCTGTTCGCCGCTCTGGAGTTGGAGAAACTGGCCCTGTTCGTCGCCATCGGACTCATCGTTCTGGTCGCCGCCCTGAACATCGTCAGCACCCTGACCCTCATGGTCATGGACAAGAATCGGGATATTTCCATCATCACCGCCATGGGAGGGACCCCCCGGACGGTCACCGCGGTGTTTATGCTCCAGGGCCTCATCATCGGGTTGGTCGGCACGAGTCTGGGAGGCATCTTGGGAGCGGTCACGGCCTGGTACCTGGACGCCTACCAGGTCATCGAACTGGAGGCTCGCGTCTATTCGATTCCGTACGTCCCCTTCCAGTTGAATCCGTGGGATCTGGTGGTGGTTTCGCTGCTGGCGGTTCTCATCAGTTTCGCCGCCACCCTGTATCCGGCCCGCGCCGCTTCCGGTCTGGATCCGCTGGAGGGGCTCCGCCATGAGTGAGCTTCTCAAGATCGGCGGGCTGTCCAAGTCCTATCGTTCGGGGCAGGAGCGGCTGCGCATTCTGGTGGATCTGAATCTGTCCGTTGAGGCGGGGCAAATGGTGGCCATCACGGGAGCCAGCGGCTCGGGCAAGAGCACCTTTCTGCATCTGGTGGGCGGAATGGAGAGACCGGATTCGGGAAGCATTCGGTTCCAGGATCTTGAGATCACCGGATTGCAGGGGAGGGAGCTGGCCGCCTACCGGAACCGGACCGTCGGCTTCGTGTTTCAGTTCCATTATCTTCTGCCCGAGTTCAACGCCCGGGAGAACGCCATGTTCCCCCTGCTGCTGCGGGGAACCTCCCACCACGAGGCCTCCGAGCGGGCTGAAGCCCTTCTGGAAGAGGTGGGATTGGCGGACCGGATGCGCCACCGGCCGGGCGAACTTTCAGGGGGTGAGCAGCAGCGTGTCGCCATCGCGCGCGCCCTGGCGGGGGAGCCCAGGTTGCTGTTGGCCGACGAACCCACGGGCAATCTGGATCCGGCGACCTCCGAGCGAATCTACGAGCTGCTGGATCAGGTGCATCGAAGCCACGGACTCACTTCACTCATCGCGACCCACAATGCCTCCCTGGCGGATCTTTGCAGCGTCCGCAAGGAGGTGGTTCAGGGGAAACTGGTCTAGTCGGCCGACGGTGTTCCGCTGTTTCGCCTGGCTCCGGAAATTCAGTCATCAGCAGGCGTGATCCCGGATCCCGGAGCGGTTGTGCCGACTCCGCTTCCCCGCTTGTTCACTATGCGTGTGTATAATCGACGGGTCCGGCAAGCCGTTTGCCCGAGCATTTTCGGTTTGCTTAAATCTAGGCGGAAATCGCCTCATGTTTGAGAAGTACACGGAAAAGGCGAGGCGGGTCATCTTCTTTGCCCGCTATGAGGCCAGCCAGCTCGGTTCCCGGTCCATCGAAACGGAACATATCCTGCTGGGCCTGCTCCGGGAGGACAAGGGGCTGACCAGCCGTTTCTTCCGCAGGAGCGAAGCCACGCTGGAGGCGATTCGCAAGGAAATCGAGGGCCGTTCGGGGGTTCGGGAGAAGGTTTCGACTTCGGTGGAACTCCCTCTCAGCGACGAATCGAAGCGGGTCCTCACATTTGCCGCCGAAGAAGCGGAGCGCCTTCTTTGCAGCTATATCGGGACCGAGCACATTCTGCTGGGCCTGCTCCGGGAAGAGAAGTCGGCGGCCTCCGCGATCCTGAGCGAAAAAGGGCTGCACCTGGCGCGGGTTCGGGATGAGCTCTCCGGAAATCCGGGGCGTCCGACCCCGCACAAGGTGAAGGAGTCGCTGATCCTGACCGAGTTCAGCCGGGATCTGACCGAAGCGGCGACTCGCGGCGAATTGGACCCCCTCATCGGCCGCGAGGCCGAGATCGAGCGGGTCACCCAGATTCTCTGCCGCCGGACCAAGAACAATCCGGCTCTGATCGGTGAGCCGGGTGTGGGCAAGACGGCGATCGTCGAGGGCTTGGCCCAGAGAATCGTCAACGGCGACGCTCCCGCCATGCTCCTGGACAAACGAATTCTGGCTCTGGATATTTCCTTGATCGTGGCCGGCACCAAGTACCGGGGGCAGTTCGAGGAGCGGTTGAAGTCCATCATGAAGGAGATCATCGAGAACCCCCAGTTCGTGATCTTCGTCGACGAATTGCACACACTGGTGGGCGCCGGGTCGGCGGAGGGCTCCCTGGACGCGGCCAACATCCTGAAACCGGCCCTGTCGCGTGGGGATCTCCAGTGCGTTGGGGCGACGACGCCTTACGAATACCGCCGATTCATCGAGAAGGACCGGGCGTTGGAACGTCGTTTCCAGTCCGTAAAGGTGGCGGCGACGAGCGAAGAAGAGACGATCCGGATCATCCACGGCATCAAGGAACGTTACGAGAGTTTCCACCGGGTCGAGTACGACGACGATTCCATCAAGGCTGCGGTCAGCCATTCCAATCGCTACATTCCCGATCGGTTTCTGCCGGACAAGGCCATCGACGTCCTGGATGAGGCTGGAGCCCGGGTGAAGCTCAACTACACCTCCTTTCCGGACGAGGTGACGGTTCTCCAACAGAAGATCCGGGTGACCGTCCGCGAAGTGGACGACGCCATATCCGCCAAGGAATTCGACCGGGCGGCCCAGCTCAAGGACCGCGAGGTGGTGGAGCGCGAGAACCTGAAGATCGTCAAGGACCGCTGGAAGCTCAAGAATCGCGTCACCCCGATAGTGGGTCGAAAACATATCGAAGAGGTCATCTCCCGTTGGACCGGAATTCCGGTGAGCGCCTTGCGCGAGGAGGAGACGCAGAAGCTGCTGCGCATGGAGGTGGACCTGCACCGCCGCGTGATCAGCCAGGACACGGCGGTTTCGGCGCTCGCCCGCGCCATTCGCCGGAGCCGTGCCGGGATGAAGCATCCCAACCGGCCCGTCGGATCGTTCCTGTTTCTGGGGCCCACGGGAGTGGGCAAGACCGAGTTGGCCAAATCGCTAGCCGAGTTCCTCTTCGGAAGCGAGAAGTCCCTGATCCGTTTCGACATGTCCGAGTACATGGAGAAACATTCGGTCTCCAAGCTCATCGGATCGCCGCCCGGATACGTGGGACACGAAGAGGGTGGCCAGTTGACGGAACGGGTCCGGCGCAATCCTTACTGCGTGGTCCTTCTCGATGAAGTCGAAAAGGCCCACTTCGACATCTTCAACTTGTTGCTGCAGGTCTTCGAGGACGGCCAGTTGACCGACTCCCACGGGAATACGGTCGACTTCAAGAACAGCATCATCATCATGACCTCCAACATCGGAGCCCGGTACCTGATGAACAAACCCCAGATGGGGTTCGCCAGCGGGACGGACCAGGGAACGGAGAGGGTGGAAGAGGTCATCATGGAAGAGGTGAAGCGGGTCTTCAATCCCGAGTTCCTGAATCGGGTGGACGACCTCATCCTGTTCGATTCCCTCACCGAAGAGGATCTGGGCAAGATCGTCGACCTGCTCATGGAAAAGGGCAATGAGAACCTCTCCCAGAAGCAGATCCGAATATCATTGGGCAAGAGCGCGAAGAAGTGGATCATCGACAAGACTTGCCGGGACCGTTCCTATGGCGCCCGTCCCCTGAGGCGAGCCATCCAGAAATATATTGAAGATCCGGTCTCGGAGTTGATTATTCAGGGGAAATTGAAAGAAAAGGAAACTCTCTCCATCTTTATCAAGGGTGGAGCATTGTACTATCGGGCCAAGGGATCCAAGAGTGCAGGCGTTCCCCTGTCATTCGGGATCGCGTAACGGTCCGGGGTGTAAGTCCCGCGGAGGACCTGAAGCGGCGAGCGGTTCGCCGGGCAAGACGTGACGAGGAAGCATACGGGGAGTATGTGACCGAGGAGCAGCATCTTCCGCCGGGAGGCGACTCTGGTCAGATGTCACGGAGACTTATGCCGCGGGCTGCCGAGCCGCCGGTCTCCCAATCCAGGTCAGAGGTCGGGATGCTTCGTCGAGCGAAAATTGTTCTGGCGAGGGGCATCTGGATAGAATCTTGATGATGGGCCAAACGTTTCGTGCCGCTCACAGACTGAACACCGCCCGGATCTACCGGAACGTGCTGCTGGTTCTGGCGCTTTCCTTGGGAAGCTCCGAGCTTCTCGATGCCCAAGCCCGCCAGTCGGCCGGGCGCCTGGAGGAAGTGCGCATCCTCGGGAACCGGCGCATCAGCGAAGACACCATTCGTTTCTACATCCAGAGCCGGCAGGGGGACGTCTACAACGAAGGCCAGATCCTCCGCGATTACCGGAGTCTCCTCAACACCAACTTCTTCGTCGATGCCAAGGTGAAGAAGATGGAGGGAGAGACGGGAACCATCGTCCTGTTCGAGGTCAAGGAACGTCCCCTCATTCGGACCATCGAATACGAGGGCATGAAGTCCTTCAAGGAATCGGACGTGCTGGAGCAGTTCCGGGAACTCAAGGTCGGAATGACCGTCGACAACCCCTTCGACGGCGCCAAGCTGCCCAAGGCCCGGCGGGCCCTGCGGACCTTGCTGGACACCAACGGGCGCCCGCTGGGCCGAGTCGAGGTCACCGTCGAACCGATCACCTCCTCCGCCGTCAAGGTGGTCTTCAACATCGACGAAGGCCCCAAAGTGCGTATCGGCAAGATTCAGTTCGAGGGCAACACCGTCTTTTCCGACAAGGAATTGCGGGGAGGCCTGGAGCTGACCAAGGAGCGGGGGCCCATCACCCTCTTCAAGGGTCTCGACAAGTACATCAAGGAGAAGGTGGAGCACGATCTCCACGTCAACATGATGGACAAGTACCGGGAGCGGGGGTATATGGAGGCCCGGCTCGGCGAGCCCAAGGTGGAGATCGTGGAGGCGGGCAGAGGCATTCTGTTCGGTTTCCGCAAGACCAAGCAGCAGTACTTCATCACCGTGCCCATCGACGAGGGACCTCAGTTCCGATTCGGGGACTTCAAGCTGGAGGGCATCAAGAACTTCGACTCCGAAGTCCTGACTCGCGCCTACAACATTGAGAAGGGCGAAATCTTCAACTGGGTCCAACTGCAGAAGGCGAATGAGGACCTGAAAAAGCTCTACGCCCGTTACGGCTACCTGGACATGGAGGCGATTCCCGAGATCGACAAGGGCGAAAACGAAAATGTCATGAACGTCGCGATCCGCGTCGAGGAGGGGAAGCAGTACCTGGTGAAGCGGATCAACTTCCTGGGAAATACCAAGACCCGGGACAAGGTCCTCCGGCGGGAGTTTCTGCTGGAGGAGCAGCGTCAGTTCAATGGCGACCTGTTGGATATCTCCGTCATTCGTCTCAATCAGTTGGGGTTCTTCGACAAGATCGAGGAGAAGGATTACGAGGTCGTCAAGCGTCCGGATCTGGCCGAGGTGGACGTCCTGGTCACGGTCAAGGAGCAGAGTCAGCAGTCCATCGGCCTGACCGGGGGCGTGAGCGGAATCAGCGGCAAGTTCATCGGAATCAGTTATTCGACCAACAACTTTCGGGGATTGGGCCAACAGATCTACGTCCAGGCGGTCACCGGCACTCGAACCCAGCAGTACAATTTCTCCTTCCAGGAACCCTATTTTCTGGACACGCGCCTGTCCCTGGGGTTCTCCGTCTTCAGCCAGCGTTTCCGTTACGACACCTTCACGGCTTTCTGGGGCCTGCTTCTGCCGGAGAACAACGTCAACCTGTTTACCCGAAGCAGCACCGGCTTCAGCGTGCAGACCGCCTATCCTCTCTGGCGGTGGGTGCGGGTGGGACTGTCGTACCAGCTCCAGAGAATCAGCATCACCGACGTCGCGGAAAACTTCAGCGACTTTGCCTTGAGCCAGTTGACCGGATTCACTCCCGGAGGCGGCCGGGAAGATGCGCAAGAGGGCATCATCCGGAGCGAGGTCACGCCCAGTTGGACGTACAACAGCAAGAACGCATTTTTCGGCGCCACCCGGGGAACCATGTTGCGACTCTCGGTTCCGTTTGCCGGCGGTCCCTTGGGAGGGACCTACAACGTCATCTCGCCCATACTCGAATATCAAAAATTCATGGAAGACCGCTGGATGAGCGGGGGCCGCAACAGTCTGGGTTTCCGGGCTCAGATCCTGCACCTGTATCCGTATGGAGAGTTGCCTAATGGCGGCCCCATGACGGTGCCCTTTTTCGAACGGATCTACCGGGGCGGAGAGTTCGACTTCCGTGGTTTCGACCTGAGGTCGGTGACCCCGTGGGCCAAGACACGTTCGCCTCTGAGGGACGAATCGGGGAATCCCATCATCGACAAACGGACGGGACTTCCGGCGCTGAGCGAGAATCTGGTTCCGGCCGGCGGCGACACCTCATTGCTGCTGACGGGCGAGTATCGAATACCCGTGGCCGGCCCCATCCATTTGGCGGCATTCGCGGATTTCGGAATCAATACGGTGCTGAACAGGAACAAGCTGGTACTCTTCGGGCCGAATACGGCCATTGACCTGTTGGAGAACACCAACAACGTTTGGCGGCTGTCGACGGGAATGGAGTTTCAGTTCGTCATGCCCATGCTCAACCAGCCGTTTCGTCTCATATTCGCCTACAATCCTCTGGTCATGGATACCACGGTTACGGTGAACGGCATCCGCTATCCGATGCAGGAACGTCGCAGGAACATTCGATTTACGGTAGGATATACCTTCTAGTAAGGAAATTGGGGGGGATCATGTTCACGAGATCTCGGATAATTTTGGTCTTGGTTGCCGGCCTTGCGGGTCTGATGGCTGCAGCACCCTGGGGCATGTCGCAGGGTCTGGCCGGAAGCGGGCTCAAGGTTGGATTCGTCAATTCGGTCGAGGTCCTGCAAGGGACCGACGAGGGCCGGCAAAAGATGGGCGAGTTTCAGCAGTGGGCCGAGGCAAGACAGCAGGAACTGCAGCAGGACAAAACCGAATTGGACCGGTTGCGCGAACAGTTTGCCGCCCAGGAACGGACGCTCAATCCGGATACTCGAACCGAAATGATGAGGACCATCGAAGATCGGGACCGGAGGCTGCGCCGGAAGCAGGAAGACAGCCAGTTGGAGTCCGAGGCCAGGAATCGTCAGTTGCTGGAACAGATCGGAACCAAGATACAGACCATCATTAACGAGTATGCCCAGCAGAATGGTTACTCGGTCATCTTCTTGCGCAACGAGTCCCAAAGTTACGTGGATCCCTCCTTGGACATCACCAAGGAACTCGTCTCCATCTATAACCAGCGTCACCCGGGGCCTTCCTCCGCTTCGTCCGCTCCGGCCCAGCCCTAGCGCGAACTTTTCGCCAGGTCGCTGAGCGTTTCGGGCCGTCGCTGGGGCGTGCCTGCCCGGAAGGGAACGACGGTGGTCTATCCTCTGCGCCGACTCGCGGAATACGTGGGTGGAGAGGTCGCCGGAGATCCAGACACTCCCATCAGGCGCTTGAGGCCCTTTGAGACGGCTGGTCCGGGGGATCTGACTCTTGCGGTCCGCAAGCGATACGAGGAGCGGATTCCCGAGTCCGGCGCGTCGGCCGTCATCGTTTCCAGGAAGGCGCCGTTTCACAACCGTCCCCTGCTCCGCGTCGACAACCCGAAGCTGGCCTTCGCACGGCTCTTGCAATTCATCCACCAGGCGCCCTTTGTGGCCACCGGCGTATCGCCTGGCGCTACCGTGGGCCGGGACTGCTCCATTCCCGAAAGGGTGTCCATTTATCCCCATGCCTACGTCGGCGACCGCGTCACTCTGGGCGAAGAGGTGACCCTCCATTCCGGGGTTCATGTCGGGAACGGCTGCTCCATCGGTCCAGCCAGTGTGCTGCATCCGAATGTGACCATCTACGATGGCATTCGCATCGGCGCGCGCGTGATCCTGCACAGCGGAACCGTGATCGGAGCCGATGGGTTCGGCTATGTTTTCGACGGGACACGTCAGGTCAAGATTCCCCAACGGGGAACGGTCGTGATCGAGGACGACGTGGAGATCGGCGCCAACAGTTGCGTGGATCGGGCCACCTTCGGCCGGACCACGATTTGCCGAGGCGTCAAGTTGGACGATCACGTCCACATCGGGCACAACTGCACCATCGGCGAGAACACGGTCATCGTCGGCCAGGTGGGTGTATCAGGCAGTGTCACGATCGGCCGCAACTGCGTTCTGGCGGGACACTCGGGTGTCGTCGATCATGTGCGAATCGGCGACGGTGTCAAGGTCCTGGCCAAGACGGCAGTGACCAAGGACATCCCGGACGGGATGACCGTGTCCGGCCAGCCGGCCAGAGACCACCGCACGACGGTGAAGATTCAGGCCCTGACCCGGCGCCTCCCTCAACTCATGGCGGAATGGCGGGCCTGGAAGAAGAGGCGGCCGTGAATGTCGCACCTTGAATCCCCTTTCCGGTGGTGGGTAGGATACTCCTCTTGAAGGAAGGGCGGGAACCCGGCATGTTCGACATTCAGGAGATCATGGATCTCCTCCCTCATCGCTATCCCATGCTCCTGGTGGACCGGATCGTCGAATTCCACGAGGGCGAACGGATCGTGGCCATCAAGAACGTCACCTTCAACGAGCCGTTCTTTCAAGGCCATTTTTCCGGAGCGCCCATCATGCCGGGAGTCCTGATCATCGAATCCATGGCGCAAGCCGGTGGCTTTCTGGTGTTCAAATCCCTTCCGAACCGGGAAACAAAGCTGGTTTTTCTCATGGGTATCGAGAAGGCCCGGTTTCGCCGCCCGGTCAGGCCGGGAGATCAGCTCAGGCTTGAAATGGTGGTCGTCCGGGTCAGGGGCCGGGCAGGCAAGCTGCGGGGCCAAGCTTTTGTCGGAGACCAGCGTGCGGCGGAAGCGGAGATCCTGTTCTCTCTGGTGGACCGTGCCTCGGTCGTTTCCGGCTGAGGTCGACGCCATGCCCGCCGCCGATAGCGCTCAGATTCATCCCACGGCACAGGTGTCCTCCGGCGCAAAACTGGGGCATGGAGTGACCGTCGGTCCCTTTGCCGTCGTCGGGAACGGCGTCGTGATCGGTGAGGAGACCTCGGTCGGTCCTCACACCATCCTGAAAGGCCCCACCCGCTTGGGCAAGCGGAACCGAATCGTGGGGCAATCGGCCATCGGGACCGATCCCCAGGATCTGAAGTACGGAGGAGAGAAGACCTCGCTGCAGGTGGGTGACGACAACATCATCCGCGAGTTCGTCACCATCAACCGGGGTACCGCTCAGGGTGGAGGCAAGACTACCATCGGGAGTCGCAACCTGTTCATGACGGGAGTGCATGTGGCGCACGATTGCCACCTGGGGCACGACGGAATTTTCGCGAACGCGGCGACGTTGGCGGGTCATGTGGAGATCGATAACGGGGCAACGGTCGGTGCGTTCACCGGTGTGCACCAGTTCTGCCGGGTGGGACGGCACGCCTTCATCGGCGGTTACTCCGTGATCACCCGGGACGCTCCGCCTTTCATCAAGGTTGTGGGACATCGCAGTCAGGCCCGGACCTACGGGATCAACGGCATCGGCCTCTCCCGCAAGGGATTCTCGGAGGAACGGATTCTTTCCCTGAGAAGAGCCTACCGGTGGATCTTCCGAAAGGGTCTCACCCTGCCCGACGCTCGCGAAGGCATCCGGCAGGAAGAGTTGGCAACGCCCGACGTCGAAACGCTGCTGCAATTCCTGGAGGCCTCGACGCGGGGTTTTGTGCGTTAGCCGCCCCTGTCCGGGTGCTCCGGTAGCTCGCGTGGGCCGGGTTGAGCGAAACCCGCTCGGGTTTCTCCTCGAGCGCTCCTCGGGAACGGGGAGGGGAATCGGTGGAAATGAAAAATCTCGGAATGATCGCCGGCAACGGACGCTTCCCGTTCCTGGTGCTGAATGAAGCCCGGAATCGGCGGTTGCCGGTGGTTGTGGCAGCCATTCGGGAAGAAGCGGATCCCCGGTTGGAGAAGATAACGGGCCGGCTCTCCAGTGGATCGTCGTTTCACTGGATCGGATTGGGCCAGTTGGGGAAGCTGGTTCGCGTGTTCAAGAGCGAGGGCATACGGCACGCGGTCATGGCCGGCCAGGTAAAACATGTCCGGATATTCGCATCCGGCGTTCGGACGCCGGCGGGAATTCTGTCCGCGTTGCCCGACGGCAGGATGTTGCGCATGTTGGCATCCCTGCGGCGGCGCAATACGCGGTCGCTGATCGAGGGCGTCATCGGAGTCCTGAGGGACGAGGGAATCGAGGTCCTGGACTCGACCTGGCTGCTTTCAGGCCTCATCCCGGACCCGGGGGTGCTCACTCGCCGCAAGCCCAACGACCGGGAAAAACGGGACATGGAATACGGCCGGGAGGTGGCCAGGGAGTTGTCCAGGCTCGACCTGGGTCAGACCGTGGTCGTCAAGGATCAGGCCGTCGTGGCAGTGGAGGCCATGGAAGGGACGGATGCGACCATTCGGAGAGCGGCTGAATTGGTTGCAGGGAGCCGTCTCACGGTGGTGAAGGCCGGGCGTGCCCGCAATGAAATGAGATTCGACGTTCCGGTCGTCGGGTCGGAGACACTGAAGGTTTTGAAAGAGTGCCGCGTCTCAGCCCTCTCCATCGATTCCGGACGGACTCTGATCCTGGACCGCGACCAGTTCGTCCGGGGCGCTGACGAGTCGAGAATAGCGGTGGTCTGCCAATGAGCGCCCAAGACCGGATCCGGGTAGGAGTCGTCGGCGTTGGGGTTTTGGGGAGTCACCATACCCGTATCTACAGCAGCCTCCCCCAAGTGAAGCTCGTGGGAGTCGCGGACCCGATTCCGGAGAGGCGGCGGGAGCTGGCTTCCCGGTACGACTGCCGATCCTGGCCCGATCACGACCCTCTGTTGGATCGGGTCGACGCCGTCAGCGTGGCGGTTCCCACCTCACTGCATGCCGAGGTCGCCCTTCCGTTCTTGAAACGGGGAATCCACGTCCTGGTGGAGAAACCCATCGCCGAAGACGTGGAATCCGCGACGCGCATGGTGGACGAGGCCCGCGGGGCCGTTCTCCACGTGGGTCATTCCGAGCGCTTCAATCCCGCGGTGCTGGCAATTCGGCCCTTCATCAAGACTCCCCGGTTTTTCGAGGTCCACCGGCTCAGCGTGCTGACGCCTCGCAGTCTGGATGTGGACGTCGTGTTGGACCTGATGATTCACGATCTGGATCTCATCACGCAGATGGTGCGGAGTCCGATCCGGGAGATTCGCGCGGTCGGGATTCCGGTGCTCACTCCACGGATCGACATCGCCAACGCCCGTCTTGAATTCGAGGACGGATGCGTCGCCAATCTCACCTCGAGCCGGGTCTCGAAACAGAAGATGAGAAAGTTGAGGTTCTTCCAGGCGGACGACTACATCTCCCTCGACCTGGACCGCCAGGTGGCGGAAGTCTCGAGCATGGTGGAGGTGCACGGGTCCAAGCGAATCGTCAACCGGTCTCCTCAGGTGACGCAGGAAGAACCATTGAAAATGGAGATTACCGCGTTCCTGGAAGAGATCGCGGGCCGGCACGGCCAGGGGCGGGAAATCGGGCGTGGGTGCAGCGGCGGGGAGGGCGTCCGGGTCTTGGATCTGGCTCTGGAGATTCTGGATCGGATGACCGTGGCCGGCCGGCACGGGTCGTCCATCTCCGGAAGAAACAGGTGACCTCCGTCGAGTGGGAACGTTTGCGTTGAAGACGCTTTCGCCGCCCGAAGATCCCCTCCTGATCGCCGTCGCCGGCCCGACGGCCTCGGGCAAGAGCGCCCTCGCGGTCGAGGCGGCCCTCCGGCTGGACGGGGAGATCATCAACTGCGATTCGCTCCAACTTTATCGGGAACTCCAAATCGGGACCGGAAAACCGTCGGCCCGGGAAACCGGGGCCGTGCCCCATCACCTTTACGATTTCCTGGATCCCGACCAGTTCTACAGCGCAGGCCGATACATGGTGGAGGCCAGGAGAGTCTGTCGACAGGTCCGGGATCGGGGAAAGACGCCGTTTGTGGTGGGGGGCACGGGACTTTATCTCCGGGCTCTTCTGGCGGGAGTCTTCGAAGGACCTTCACGGTGTGATGCCGTTCGGGATCGCTTGGAGAAGATGGTGCAACGCCGAGGTCAGGAGAGATTGCATCGTCTGCTGGCTCGAAAGGACCCCGCGACGGCCCGGAAGATCGGCGGGGGAGACCGGCGGCGCCTGATACGGGCACTGGAGGTCTACTTCCTGACGGGGACTCCCATCAGCCGGCTTCAGGAGCAGCGAATACCGCTCGCCGGATACCGCATTCTGAAGATCGGACTGAACCTGCCCCGGCCTCTCCTCTATCAGAGGATCGATTCCCGAGCCCGTGAAATGTTTCGGAATGGCCTGCTGGACGAAGTGGATCGACTTCTGCGGAAGGGGTACGATGAGCGATGCAAGGCCTTCGAGGCGTTGGGTTACCGGTACGCCTTGCAGACCCTTCGGGGTGAGTTGAGCATGGAGGACGCCATCGAGCTGACGATCCGGGACACCCGTCGCTACGCCAAACGGCAGATGACCTGGTTTCGCCGGGAGGACGGCATGCAGTGGATCCCATGGCCCGGGGAGTCGGAGCCGGCATTGAAGCAGCTTCTGGAGTTGGTCCGATGCAGTACGAGCCGGTAATCGGTCTGGAGGTCCACGCCCAACTGCGCACCCGGAGCAAGGTGTTCTGCGGTTGCAGCACCCGGTTCGGAGCTCCCCCGAATTCCCAGACCTGTCCGGTCTGCCTCGGTCTTCCCGGATCGCTTCCGGTGGTCAACGTCCAAGCGGTGGAGATGGCGGCCATCGCCGGAATGGCCCTGGAGTGCCGCATCAACCGGCGTTCGCTCCTCGCTCGAAAGAACTATTTCTACCCTGATCTTCCCAAGGGTTATCAGATCTCCCAGTTTGAAGAGCCGCTGGCGGTCGATGGGCGGGTGCGGCTTCTGACCCTGGATCGCCTGGCTCGGGGGACGCCCGGAACAGTGCGTGAACTCAGCGTGGGGATCATCCGAGTCCATCTGGAGGAGGACGCCGGCAAGTCGATTCATGCCGCGAGGCAGGACACGCAGGTCAACTTGAATCGATGCGGAGTCCCGTTGATGGAGATCGTCACCCATCCCGATCTGAGGTCGGGCAAGGAGGCCAGCGAGTTCCTGGACTACCTGAGACGAGTCCTGCTTTTTCTGTCGCTGTGTGACGGCAACATGGAGGAAGGGAGTCTTCGCTGCGATGCCAATGTCTCGGTCCGTCCACGGGGGGAGACTTCGCTGGGAACCAAGACTGAAATCAAGAATCTGAACTCTTTCCGATTTTTGAACAAGGCTCTTGACTACGAGATCCGGAGGCAGATTCAAGTCTTGGAGTCGGGGCGGCAAGTCGTTCAGGAGACGCGGCTGTGGGATGAGGACCTGGAAGTGACGCGTCCCATGAGAAGCAAGGAAGAGGCCCACGACTACAGGTACTTTCCCGATCCGGATCTCCTTCCGGTCGTGATCTCGGCTGAGCGGTTGGATGAGATCAGGAATCAGATGCCGGAGCTTCCTGGAGACCGCGCGCGCCGGTTCGGTTCCCAGTACGGTCTCGATCCCGGTGACGCCCTCGTGGCTACCCGGACCCCCGAGTTTGCCGAATACTTCGAAGCATCCGCCGAGAGGGCCGGAAATCCAAAGTCGGTTCTGAACTGGATGGTGGGGGATGTGACCCACCGGCTGAGAAAAGACGGGCGCGGCCTCGAAGATTCTCCTGTCAAGGCTGCGGATCTCGGCGAGCTGATCCGTCTCCTGGACGACGGAACCATCAGCGGCAAGATGGCCAAGGGTGTCTTCGACCGGATGTATGAGACGGGCAAGTCTCCAGGGAAGATCGTCAGGGAGCAAAACCTGGCCCAGATCAGTGATCGGAGCGAATTGGAATCCGTCGTTTCCGGGATTTTGGAGTCGCATGCCGGTGCCGTCGAACGTTATAGGAATGGGAAGCGGGGCCTGCTGGGATTCTTCGTGGGACAGGTGATGCGGCAGACCCGCGGGCAAGCCAACCCGAAAATGGTCAACGAGCTGCTCAGAAGGATGTTGGACCGGTGAGGCGCCGCCGTCCGCGTGCCCCGACTGTCGAGTCGAAACGGTTGGCGGTGATCGAAGAGAAGACCGACGACATCTACTCGATTCAATTCGTCTTGCAGAGCCTCGGCTTTCGCACGCAGTCGTTCTCGCCCCGGTCCTCCTTGGCGGACCTGATGGGTTTCAGACCCGACTTGATCATCGTGGACATGATGATCTCCGGAGGAGGAGGATTCCGGGTCATCCGTCAGATTCGCCGGGCCGGAAACCTGGATCGGGTTCCGATCCTGGCCATCGGCGCCGCGGCCATGGAGGGAAGTTCCGAAGAAATCCTGGCTGCGGGGGGGCAGGAGGTGGTGATCAAGCCTTACAGCATGACGGAGCTGCGGGAAAAGTTGGACCGGCTCGTTCCGAAGGCGAAGTAAAGGGCGTCGTTTCCCGGCAACTTCTCCGCTGTGGGCACAATGGGCGAAAGGACGCCCACCAGGCGCGCCCCCAAACCACGACATTGCAAAATGGATTTGGTGCCGGAGGGGAGACTCGAACTCCCACGGGCGTCTAGCCCACTGCGTCCTGAACGCAGCGCGTCTGCCAATTCCACCACTCCGGCGACCTGCCGGTGAGTTTACACCACAACCGGTGGCCGGTGCAGCAACGGACAAGCGGGAAATTGCAAGGAAAAATCCGGATCCGGGACGCCATTGGGACGGGGCTCGGAGGTTTGTGTTATCAGGGGTGGTAGGTTAGACTTTGCGGCGTCGAATTGAAGGGAAATCCGGAATGTCCCAGCTCCACCGGCGAGCGTTTCTCAAGTCCATTCCAGCAGGAGCTGTGACGCTGATGTCCACGGGTCGGGCCGCCGCTTCCGGGCACAAACCGAAACTGGCCATCGGCCTCGGGTGGAGTCTCTACAACAATCGAACCCTCCGCACGCCGGACGCCATGCGCATGGCCAGCGAGGTGGGGTACGACGATGTGGAGCCGGCCATCTATCCCGGTTGGCAGGACGATCCCAAGATTCTCACCCGGTCGGCCCGGCGTGAATTGGCCAGTCTATTCGGTGAGTTGGGACTGGGGCTGAGCGGGTTGGACGAGGACCTGAGGCTGCTGGTGGGTCCCGAGGCCCACCGGGAGAACCTGGAGCGGATCAAACGGGCGGCGCAACTCTGGCGCGACATCTATCCCTTCAACGTGAGGACCCCCGGGCGGCGGCACCGGCGCCCCGTACTGGTCTTGACGCTGGGAGGGAAGACCTCCGAGTGGGACCAGGCGAAGGAGCCCATGGCCGAGAAGCTCCGGGAATGGGCGGAGGTTGGCCGCTCCCAAGAGATCCTGCTGGCCATCAAGCCGCACGTGGGGAGCGCCCTGCACAGTCCCGATGGTGCTCTCTGGTTGATGCGGCAGGCCGACAGCCCGTGGGTTCGGGTGACGTATGATTACAGTCATTTCAGAGCCATGAATTTCGACATGGTGGACTCGATTCGCCTGCTTGGTTCCCATGCGGTCTTCGCACATGCCAAGGACGCGACGATCAACGACCAGGGCAAGACGCAATTCCTGCTGCCGGGGGATGGCGATACGGACTACGTGAGCTATCTCAAAGAACTTCAGGCCCAGGGTTATCGGGGATCGATCGTTCTCGAGGTCAGTGGACAGATTCACAGAAAACCGGGTTACGACCCGTTGGCGGCAGCCAGGTATTGTTATCGGCAGATGTCCCGGGCTTTTGAAAAGGCGGGTGTTTCCAGGGGTTGAGCCCTCTGGAGGACGGCCCGGGTAGCGGAACTTGTCCGGAGTGACCAATACGTAAGGAGATCAGGAAATGACCAAGGAATTGAATCGTCGCAGCTTCATGGGGGCCACCGCAGGGGCGGGCGCGGTCATGACCGGACTGTCGGGGTCCCTCCTGGCCAGGGGCCGCAGCCTCAACGACACCCTCCAGGTGGCGGTGCTGGGTCCCGGCGGCCGGGGCATGTACTTGTTGCGGAAGTGCCTGGAACATGCCGATGCGTACAACGCACGGGTCACCGCGGTCTGCGAAATCTGGAAGCGGAACCAGAAAATCGCCACCAATCACCTCCGTGAGCACTATGGCAGCGAGACCACGCTCTATCACCATATCGACGACCTTCTGGCCGATGACGGGATCGATGCGGTCATCATCGCCACGGCCGACCACCAGCACGGCAAGATGCTGAAGATGGTGGCGGAAGCGGGAAAGGATGCCTATTGCGAAAAGCCCATGGCCAACGTGCTGTCCGAGGCCAACGACGCCTTGGACGCCTGCAGGAAGGCCGGCACCGTGGTTCAGATCGGCACCCAGGGAAGAAGCCATCCCAAGTGCATCGCCGCTCGCCGGATCATGCAGGACCAACTCATCGGCGATGTGGTTCGAGTCAGTCTGGTGGAGAACGAATACAGTCCTTACCGTTGGCGCCGCAGCCCGGAGCAACTGGCCGAGTGCCGGGAAGAGGATCTGAACTGGAAAGAGTTTCTGCTGGGTAAGCCCGATCGTCCCTTCGATCCCCGGATCTACCGGTCTTTTCGGCTGTTCAAGGACTTCTCCAGCGGAATCTACGACCAGTGGATGAGCCACGACATCGACACTCTCCACTACCTCACCGGGGAACCCTACCCCCTGAGCGCCCGGGCCGAAGGCGGCATCTACCGCTACAAGGATTACCGCGAGAATCCGGACACCACCGAGGCCGTCTTCGAATACGGAACGGGAGACAAGAAATTCCTGGCCAGCTACGGCTGCTGCCTGATCAACGGCGCCGGGACCGGCTACATCTTTCAGGGAACCAAGGGAACCCTCTCGTTTGAAAAGTCGCCGCTCTTCAACGAAGTGCCCTGGCGGGTTTCCGGGGACGGGATTCGCGGCGATGAAGCTCTGAAGCCGGGAGCGAAGCAGATGCAGGGCGAGTATATCGCCGGTGAGCCGGGAGCCATGCCGAACCATCGCTTCCCTCACATGGCCAACTGGCTCGACTGCGTCCGCCGCCGCGACGTCGATGGAATCTCCTGCCCGCCGGAAGCAGGATACGGACACTCCATCGCCTGCATCATGGCCACGGACTCCTTGTGGAGCGGCCGCAAGATGATTTTCGACCCTGACAAGCGGACGATCACTCCTGCATAGATCAGCGTCCTGAACAGCGAGGGGAACCGGCCATGGCAGAAACCGAAATGACCGCTGCAGCCACTGCGAGTATCTCGGCTGCGGATACGGCATGGTTGCTGGTTTCTTGTGCTCTGGTCCTCCTCATGACTCCGGGACTCGCCTTCTTCTACGGCGGACTCGTCCGGTCCAAGAACATCCTCAACACCATGATGATGAGCTTTGCCTCCCTGGGCGTGACCGCCCTGGTCTGGGTCCTGGCCGGTTACAGCCTGGCCTTCGCCCCGGCCAGCGAGGGCATGCAACCCTGGTTGGGCGGCTTGGGACATCTCTTTTTCCAGGGCGTGAACCTGGAAGCCAACGGCAGCATTCCACACCTCCTCTTCGCGGCGTATCAGGGAGCTTTCGCCATCATTACGGCGGCGCTCATTTCCGGAGCCGTGGTCGAGCGGATCCGCTTCGGGCCTTATCTGGCCTTCATCGCCGGCTGGGTGCTGCTCGTGTACGGCCCGGTCTGCCATTGGGTCTGGGGCGGCGGATGGCTGGGCGAGATGGGTGCCCTGGATTTTGCGGGAGGCACGGTGGTCCACGTCACGGCGGGAACGGCGGCCGTCGTCGCCGCCTGGCAGGTGGGACCCCGGAGCGACTACGGGCGGCAGGCGATCATTCCCCACAACGTGCCGTTCGTCCTCCTGGGCGCCGGACTGCTCTGGTTCGGCTGGTTCGGCTTCAATGGCGGCAGCGCTCTGGCGGCCGACGGTACGGCGTCTCTGGCCTTCGTCAACACCCTGCTGGCTCCAGCCGCCGCGTTGACCGTCTGGATGATTCTGGATGCCGTCCGGGACCGGATGGCGACGGCAGTGGGAGCCGCCACCGGTATCGTCGTCGGGCTCGTGGCCGTGACCCCGGCGGCAGGTTTCGTCAGTCCCATGGGAGCCATTGCCATCGGCGCCATCGCCACGTTCCCCTGCTATTACGCGATTCTCTTTCGATCCCGATCCGGATTGGATGATTCCCTGGACGTGGCGGCCGCCCACGGAATGGGTGGATTGAGCGGTGCGGTGCTGACCGGAGTCTTCGCTCACGCGGCCTGGGGTGGATCCGATGGCCTGCTGAATGGAAACGCGATGCAGGTCGTGATCCAGGCTGTGGGCGTCCTCGCCACCATCGTCTATTGCGGCGTCGTCACCTGGGTGCTTCTGAAGGTCATTTCGCTGTTTGGGACCCTGAGGCCGGCTCAAGTCGATGAAAGGACCGGCTTGGATATCCTGGAGCATGGCGAAGACGCGTATGGCCGTGGCGAAGGCACGACCATGATTCCGCCCGGTTCCGCAGTCTGACCGCCTTCACGCCTCCACTCTCTCCCGTCCGGGAGGTTGAATTCAGGTCATCGAAGCTGTGGGCTCCTTCGGGTGGACAGTCGGCTGCGCCTGTCCAATTCCCGGGGCCCGCAATTCATCGATTTCGGGCAGCCAACTGAACCCTGACGCGGAAGCGATCCAAGATGGGACCCTACACCCACCAGATCGATCCGATCCTCTTCGACGTCGGCGGAGTGCACCTGTGGTGGTACGGACTCGGCTTCGCCCTCGGGTTCCTGCATCTGCACCTCTCGGTCCGGCGGTCCAAGCGGCAGTTGGGGTTGTCGGACCGGGAGGTCTGGAGCCTGAGCCTGTTCATCGTCATCGGGGTTCTGGCCGGAGGCCGCGCCGTAGAGATCGCTTTCGACGAATGGCCCTTCTACAGCCGGAATCCAGGTCTGATCCCGGCCTTCTGGCTAGGCGGCATGGCCACCCACGGCGTCATGTCGGGCGCCGGACTCAGCCTGCTGCTCTTTGCGCGCCTGTACCGGAAACCGTTCCTGCCCCTTGCCGACACTCTGGTGATACCGGCGGCGTTTCTCATGGGTACTGCGCGGATCGGGAACTTCATCGACGGCCAGATCGTCGGCAGCGTCACCGATGCCTGGTGGGGCGTGAAGTTCCCCGACGCGGAGGGTTTTCGCCATCCGGTCGTCCTCTACGACGGGGCCAAGAATCTGCTGTTGATGGGGTACCTGCTCCGGGTCGGACGGACCAACAGGACCGCCGGCGCCGTCGCGGCCCGCTTCGTCTTCTGGTATGCGCTTCCCCGGTTCGTCATCGATATCTTCCGCGACTATCCGACCCACCGTCTCCCCATCGGGACGGGTCAGACCCTGAACATCCTGATGGTCCTGCTGGGGGCGATCCTGCTCTATCGCTCCCGTCTGCGGAGGCAGGGACGTCTCCGGAGTGATCCGGGACCCGCCCCCCGGGCCGCGGCCCCGAAGCGGCCTCTGGCCGCCCAGCGAGTCGTCTTCGCCTGCCTGTTGCTGTTCTGCCTGACCATCCCCAGCAACTGGACCCAGGATGTGCCTTCCCGCTACGGCAAGCGTCACCCGGGGATGACCCACTCGTGGCTGTATCCCAGGATAGATACCGATCCGCCTACCGAAACGGCGCGGCCCCGGTGAGGGCGGGCGATCCGTTCCATTCGAGCGCGACATCCGCTTCACCCCACTCCCCAGTCTGGATCATTCAACGAGAACCCTGTAATTTGAACTCAGGCATAGCGAAGGCGGCGCCGCTCGATTCGAGTCGATACCGGCCGGTCTCGCGTCGGCGGCTGGATCATCCTATGAAGCTGCTGTTCACAACCGCCAGGAATCGGCTTGTCCAACATCTGTCCCAGGCTCTGGCCGTGCGGCACCGGGTCGTTCTCACCGACACTCTGCCGGTCAGGAGCCGTCACCCTTTCGTTCCCTGCAATCTGAACCACGATACCGAAACACGGCGGTTGGTCGAGGGAATGGAAGCCATCATCTGGACCGGCTGGACCGACCCTGCAGAGGATGTCTCCTTTCGCCTGGATCGACAGACGCGCTGCCTGTACAACCTGCTCCGGGCGGCGTCGGAGGCCGGTGTTCCCCGCGTGGTTCAATTGAGTTCCCTCGAAATCATGGACCGGTATCCCGCCGGTCTCCGGGTCACCGAGAGATGGTTGCCCTGGCCGGCCGAGGAACCGCCGGCTCTCGCCTACCGCCTGGGAGAGATCGTGTGCCGCGAGTTCGCGAGGGAGGGAAAACTCCAGGCCGTCTGTCTCAGGCTGGGGTCGATCCTGTGGGACACGGAGCATTCCTGCCCCGACGGGGTCACCGTCCAGGACACGGTCGAGGCGGTCAGACGGTCGCTGACGGCGGAGTTGCCTGGATATTCGGTGTTCCACATCCAGTCCGGACTTCCCGGACAGCGATACGGTACGGAACGGGCACAACGGATCCTGGGATTCAAGTCGACCTGGAGGCCGGCGTGAAGGTCCTGATTCTGGGCGCCGCCGGATACCTGGGCCCCCACGTGGTCCGGGCGTTGGAGGGCCGGCACGAGCTGAGGCTGACCGACGTCAAGGAGTCCGCCGAAGGGCCCCACGAGTACCGGCGGGTCGACGTCGCCGAATCGGACCAGGTGGCGGACGCCGCGGAGGGGATGGACGCCATCATCAACCTGTCCGTGCTGCGGCATGACCGGCGCCTGGCTTTCGACGTCAACACCCGGGGCGCCTACAATGCGTTGGCGGCGGCCTGCAGGCACGGGATCCGACGGTTCATCCAGACCGGTCCCTTCTATGCCGTCACGGGACCCGCCACCTGCGAACCCTATGACTTCGCCATGCATCCGGACGTCACGCCCCGGCCGGGAACTCACCTGTATGCCCTGACCAAGGGACTGGCCGAGGAGGTCTGCCGGATCTTCACTCGCAATCAGGATCTCTATGTCACCTCCTTCCTCTTCTACCACTTCCGGGACACTCGGCCGCGCCCGGACGACGAGCCCACGTTCGTTCCGTTCACCGTCACCTGGAAGGACGCCGCGGCCCTGTTTCCCTTGGCCCTGGACGTTCCATTGGAACAGTTGCCGTCGCGGTACGAAGCCTACTTCGTCTCTGCTGATTTTCCTCACGGCCAGTTTTCCAATGAGAAGGTCAAGCGAGTCTTTGGGTGGCGGCCGACCTTCGGTTTCGAGGACTTTTGGAAACGGTGACGTCCCCAGAGGATGGATGCTGGTAGGGTGGGTTGGATGAGGCGCCAAGCGAGCCGCGCAACTTCCGGATGGAGGACATCCGCGTGAAGCTCCGATTGCCATCGGCACGGCTGGCGGGGAAGCGGGCGTTGGTCACCGGCGCCGCCGCCGGTCTCGGAGAGGCCATCGCCCGCCGTTTCGCCGCGGAGGGGGCGCGTGTCGCCGTCGTGGATATCCAGGAGCAGGCTTCGCACCGGGTCGTCGAATCGATTCGCCAAGAGGGCGGGGAAGCTCACGTCGTGGCGGGTGACGTGGGTTCGTCGCGCCAGGTGGAACGCATCGTTTCCACGGCCTGCTCTCTGTTGGAGGGCATCGACATCCTGGTCAACAATGCCGGAGTCATCCCGTCCCGGGAAACCGTGCTCGACACCCGGGAGGAGGACTGGGACAAGACCCTCCGCGTCAATGCCAAAGGCGTCTTCCTCATGAGCCGGGCCGTGATCCCCGGAATGATCCGCCAGGGCGGGGGCGCCATCGTCAACATGTCTTCGGTGGCCGGACTGGTCGGGTTGCCGATCCGGCCGGCCTACGGAGCCTCCAAGGGAGCCGTGTCCGTCCTGACCCGGCAAATGGCCGTCGATTTCGGCGAGCACAACATCCGCGTCAATGCCATCAATCCCTCCTTCGTGATCACCGACATCAACCGGGAGATGTTTCGCCGTCTCAAGAAGGACCCGGACGCGTGGACCGAAATGATTCGCAACCATCCGCTGGGACGGCTGGGCGAACCGGAAGACATCGCCGCCGCCGCCGTCTACCTCGCTTCAGACGAAGCCCGCTGGGTCACCGGCGTCCTGCTCCCGGTGGACGGAGGATTCACCGCGCGCTGACCCGGAACCATTCAGGCGCCAATGAGGAGAAGCACCAATGCAAGTCGTCGATGTGGAAAGGAAGCTGGAGAGCTACCGGCGTTCCTGCCGGAGGGGCACCGATTGGATGTTGGAACGCATCAATCCGGATGGGTCCCTGGGAAACGTCACGGAGCGAAACTACTACTATCGCGTTCCCTGGGCCTTCGCCCTCATGGGTGAAACGGAAGCGGGCCACCGGTTGCTGGATTGGGCCGATCGCAACCGGATCACCTCCGAAGGCGCCTTGGACGAGAGCGCCACCACGGCGGGACCGCAGCTCCGCTACGGCTCGTACCCTCTGGCGTGCCTGATCTACGGCGCCAGCCTGTTGGGCCGATTGGACCTGGTCCGGCGTTGCACCCGGAGTCTCCTCATCTGGCAGGACCCGGAGACCGGGGGCTTCTACGCCAACTCGCAGGAGGGCGTCGAAGGGGACCAGGAGCTGTTCCCCACGGCCCAGGCCGCCATGACTCTCTCCCTCGTGGGCCGCGTTCCCGAAGCGGTCCGGGCCGGTCGTTGGCTACAGCGCCTCTGGGAACTGCAGCCCGATCCCGAGCACTGTCTCTACGCCGTCTACAGGCGTTCCCAGGGACTGGTTCGCGACTACGATCCCCAGGAGGCGGCGTTCTACGTCACCCTCAAGGACGAGCCCTGGCAACATCACTTCAACGGAGGAATCGCTGCCGCAGGGCTGCTCCACATCCACGAAGCCACGGGGGAGGACCGCTGGCTGCGGCTGGCCCGGCATTACGAACGATTCTCCATGAGCACGGACGACATCCAGTTCCGGTCCAAGCAGGTGTGCAAGTCGGGCTGGGGTTCAGGCCTGTTGTACGTCGCGACCCGGGAGGAAGCGTACCGGGCCTGGACCCGGCGCATGGGAGACTGGTTCGTGGAGCACCAGTTCGAGGACGGTCACTGGGAGAACACCAGGTTTTGGACTCCGAAGCCGACGCTGGGCGACAAGATCGTGATCACGGCCGAGTTCGTCATGCATCTGGCCAATATCATCGCCTACCTCTCCGTCAGTCCCGAGCCGTGACGACGGCATTGCCGGTGCCTTTTGCGTGGTCACGGATTCCGAAACTGAAAACCGTAGAGGTCCAGGTCGCGCAGCTCGAAATGGAGCCGGACCGGACTTCCGGCGAGCGAACCGAGGTCCGATGTTCCGTTCCAGGAAACCCGCCGCTCGATCCGGTTGGTGGTATGGATCCGGTCACACTCCTGCAAGGAATATCCGTCCAGGGGCCTGAAATCCGAATCGAGAACCGCCACGCGCGCGATTCCGCCGGCAGAGGTGTTCACGTTCAGGACCAGCTCGCTGCCGCGGAAACTCAGTAACGGCGTCGTGAATTCGCCTCCCGAGTAATCGGCACGGACAGAGATGAACCCGTCCCGGCGCAGCACCAGCCGGCTGATGGCGGCCTCCTCGCGATGGGGAGCCAGGTCCGCCTTTCGGATCAGACGATTCCTCCGGTCGTCCCAACCCCAGGCGTGCAGCATGTCCTTGCCCGAGTAGTACAGGTACATCTCCCGGCCGTTGAGCGCCGGCACGACGCCGTGGACCATGTAGCTGTCCCGCGTGTCGAACTCTCCATCCATTCCCAGTTCCACAAAAGGGCGCCGGTCGTAACGGTGCCAGGCGATCCCGTCCCGGCTGGCGGCAAATCGGATGTCGTTGGTCCCGGTGTTGTGCGGGGTTTCCTCCCTGAACTCGTGCAGGAAACGGCCGTCGTAGTGATAGTAGAGCGAAGGGAAAGCGTAGTAGGCGTCCTGCGCCCAAGGGTATTTCACGACGATGCTGGTGTAGAAATCGGCCACCGGGACCCGGGTCCTGGAGATGGGATCGAAGTGGTGCAGATCCAGCCGGTCGGGGGACAGCGAGAGGGCCGAATCCTCGATATCGGGAAACCGGTCGAGGCGGCGGGATTCGCTGCGGGCGTTGGTCCGGTGTTGGCCGGGCCCCGGGGCGTTCCGTCTCACATAGGCGACGTACTTTCGGATTCGGTCGTCCCAGAAGATGATGTTATAGGTGTCCAAATGGTGCCTGCGGTGGTCCCGGTAGCTCAGGACCCGCTCGTAGGTCGGCCGAAAGTGGATCCCATCGGGGGCCGAGTAGACGTTGAGCTGGTTGCGTCCGTCGCCCCGTAGCCGCACGACCAGGCGGAACCGTTCTTCGGGCGGAGCGTTGGGGTCCAGGAAGACCATCCCATAAGCCTGCTTCTCGATTCCGGCGGCACCATGGCCCGCCACGATGTTGTTCTTCCGGCTGCCTTCGAACTCCACCAGCCCCAGGTTCGGCTTCTCCCAGGTGATCCCGTCGCGTGAGCGCGCGTAGCACATGTAGCGGCGCCAACCGCTCCGGTCCCTCTCCACCTTCAGGGTGTGGCTCCCCGCCTCGTCGCGGTCGAAATTGGCCAGGGACTCGTACCACATGTGGTAGGTCCCGCCCACTTTCAGCACCGTCCCGTACAGGCCCACTCTCCGGCTCTCCCACGGGTGTTCCTGGGGGATGGTCAACTCGCCCGTCTTGCGAGGAGGATGAACGTGCAACCGGACTCCCTGGGAGGTTGCCAGAAACCGACGGTCGATGAAGACCTGGCGGCGGTCGCCGATGTCGAGCGGGGATGCGGACTCTCCCCAAGCCGGCGGCATCATGAGCAGGAGCAACGTCAGACAGGCGAGCGGGTGTCGCGAACCGGATGTCAGGAGACGCTCGAATCTTGTCATAGGGGTCCTTTCCGCCGGACTCGCGGATCAATTCAACGACGTGGCGCTCAGGATGCGCCATCGGCCATTCGCGTCACAGGCCTCGTAGAAGAGCCGGAAGCGCCCGTCGTCCAAGTCGATGACGCACGGCTCGGAGGCGTGGGTCTGGTCCCAGGGACCGCCGATGTCGAGACAGGGCTCGGGATTCTTCTTCCAGCGCAGCCCGTCGCGTGAGACCGCCGCAAATATCCGTCCGTGCATGGGATCGTGGGTCCAGGCAGCGAAGTACATTCGATAGGTGCCGTCGGCCAGACGGATCACTTCCGGCGCATACACGGCATAGTCCTCGTAACGGGTCTCCTGGGGAATGCGCACTCCCGGTTCCAGTTCGAAGTGGAGCCCATCTTTCGAGGCGGCGCTCACGATATGGTTTTGCGACGCCAGGCCCGGCTTCAGAGGATGAGAATAGTGGTGGCAGTAGATCCGGTACCGGAGTCCGCCGTTCGCGCCCCGGAAGTAGAGGCACCGGGGCGATCCGTAGGACCACCGGCCGTCGGCGACTCGAATCCCGGGCTCCGGCTCCCAGTCGAGCCCGTTTTCCGAGACGGCGCTCAGCACACTGGTGGGAGCCGACGCCGTCCTGGCTTCATAGTACATGCGATACCGTCCGTCGGGCAGCGGGATGACGTCCGGACAGAGCACCCTACGGTCCGCATGAGGCGAGTGGACATCCAATCGAATCCCCGGATCCTTGACCCACACCACGGCGTCCTCGGACCTGGCGCTCAGAACGTACCCTTCCGACTCGACTGTGGGACGGCCGAGGCCAAGTCCCGTGTAGTACATGCGGTAGGTCCCATCCGGAAGACGAATCACATTGGGGGTGAGGATCTTGGTGGAATCCAAGGGCGTGTCCTGATCCACCGCAATGCGCGCATCCTTGACCCAGTTGCGCCCCGGATCACGCTCCGCAAAATGCACTGAACGAATGATTTCGGATATCTGCACCGTGCGTGCCTCTGGACAAGCCGTATGCGATGGCGCGTGGCAGCGATCGCCACGAACGGTCTCCGGGAGGCTACTGAAGCGGGAGCCGTTCTTCAAGGCTGCCGTGAGCCGTGCCCAATCGGGACTACCGTCTGGCGCGGCGCCAGAGCCAGAGACGCCACAAGCCGCCGGGAACCAGCGTCAGGACGCACATCCCCGCCAGGATTTCCGACACCTTCAGAGAAGAGTCCAGAGCAAATCCTATCGCCGTCACGCCGAACGTGGACAGCAGGGTGAAGATGGCGTACTCGGTGGCGAAGACTCGTCCCCGCACTTGTCCCGGCACCGATTGGAGCAGGAGCTGAGTGGAAAAGACCCAGATGATTCCGCCGCCGATCCCCGCCCACAAGCTTCCCAGAAGCACGGTTTCCAGGTTGATGAGAAGAGACGAGATCCCCAAACCCAGAGCGCACAGGAAATATCCAACAACCAGGGCCAGGCGGAGCCGGTCGGGCCGGTCCCCGGTCCACAGGCGGGCGGCAATGGGACCGATGCCCGTCCCCAATCCGGCAGCGGAGAACAGCAGGCCGAGGCTGATTCCTCCGGCTTCCCCCACGGGAAAAAGATTGCGGCCGACGACCACCTTGACGACCTGGTATCCCTGGGAGAAGACCAGAGCGGTCACTCCCTTGTGGAGGGCCGTCACCAGGATGTCCCGGTTGTTCCGGAGGTAGCCGAGACCCTCGAGATATTGAACCACTGCCGTCTCGAACAGGCCCCGGCCGGACGCGGCGGAGGTCTCGGGTGTCTTCCGGTACCGAACCCCCAAGAGGATGACGGCCGATACCACGAAGCTGAGGGCATCGATGATGAAGGCCGGATAGATCCCCCAGGTGCCGGCGGCGAATCCTCCCAGCGCCGCCCCGAACGCCAGCATCACCGACCAGGTGGTGGCGTTGATGGCGTTGGCCGTTCCCAGTTCCCGCGGCGAGACGATGTCGGGGAGAATGGCGTTGCGGGCCGGGAAGAAGAAACCTCCCAGGGCCAACTGGACGGCCGTGAGTGCATACAGCAGCCAGACGTCCTGCGGGTCACGGACCAGCAGAAAGCCCAACACGGTGACGGCGCGAAACAGGTCGCTGAGGATGAGAATGTACTTGCGATTGCAGCGGTCGGCGATGACGCCCGCCAGCGGGCTGATGAGAAACGGAGCGAGCATCCGAACCGCAAACAGGCCCCCGATAGCGAATCCGGAACCGGTGAGCTGGGCCAGGAGGGCGGCGGAGGCGATGAGGTTGAACCAGTCGCCCAGCAGGCTCGCGATCTGCCCGAACCAGAGATACCGGAAATTGGCGTTGCCCCGAACCAGTTCCCAATAACCCGTCGGCGCTTCCTCGGGGCCAGCCCCGGTCTTCACTCGCTCGGGCATGGCTCGCACCCGAACAACTCTCGACGGCTTCGTTCCAGATCCGCTCGAATGGAGTCGATTTCCTGGTTCTGAGACCGGCTCTGCGTCCAACCCGCTTCCCGCATCTTGTCGAGAATCTGCTCGGCGGCGTGGGCGTGCCCGTTCTGATTGAAATGGCTGTCGGTGAGAAAGAATTCCTTGATCGGCGTCGAGCTGGCTTCGAAGCTCCTTCGGATCGAGATCACGGTGGCCCCCAGATCGCTCAGGATGCCTTCGACCCGGTTCGTTCCATACCGGGGATCCATTCCTTCCGGTTTCCCCTGCTTGTATTGAACCCAAAGTTCCGACAGCGTCCATTTGTAGGGAATGACCAGGGCGATCAGCGGAATCCGGTGTTTGTCGAGCAGACCTTTGACCCCTTTCAGGGCCGATCCCGTGTCATTCCACGCTCGACGCAATGGTGGCGGTTGGTGCTCTTCGGGGAGAAGGGAAGCAAGCGCTCCGGTGACGGAGAGTCCGGCTCGCCGTGCGTGCTTCAGGAAATACCGCTGAGTCGATCTGCCGTCGCCCGCTCTGATCCCCTGGTACCAGAACGAGGCCCGCACCGCAGGTTCCTCGACCAAGCCGAAGATCCGGAAACGGCGGCGCAACCCGGCTCTGACCGGATCCAGGAACACAGGTTCCAGGTCCGGAACGGTCGGGTTCAGATAGGGGCGGAACAGGTCCTGCATGCTGCAGGTATGGGCGAGTTCAACGCTGTTGTTGCAGAGGTCGTTGAAGGGGAACACCTGGAGCACCACCACGTCCGGTTTCAGGTCCAACCCCAGAGTCTCCAATGCGATCAACTGCTGGTTGGTTCCCCAGTCTCCGACGGCCAGGTTGACGACTTCCCAGGACTCGCCGTTTTGGTTGAGCCGGTGGGCGAGCAGTCCCGGGTAGGTCTCCCCGTAGGGGACGTTCATCCCCGCGGAGAACGAATCGCCCAGGTTCAACAGCCGGCGGGTCCCCTCCGGCTTGGTCCGGCTCACCTCAGGCGAACGGAAACCGCGGGAGTTGAGCCCGGGGACGCGGCGGTGAACCGGATCCAACGTCCATCCGAGATCGGGGTCGAAGCGATACCAGGGGCTGGTGTTGGGATCGTAGTCGGAGAGACGCAATCCCACCTCGACGATGGTCAAGATCACCAGTGTGGAAGCCAGACCCAGCAGGGGCTTGATCATTGCGCTCTTCATTGGAACAGGTATCCGGAGCCGATCCCCCGGATCAGGGTTCGCACTCCAGGACCACCTCGGTGAGGATCGGTGAATTGCCGCCGTCGGGGGAGACCAGCACGACCCGGTACTGGAGCCAGGAATGGCCATCCGGGATCTCCTGCAGGGGGTCTCCGGACGTGGAATAGAAAGAGCCGGAACCCTCGGGGCCTCTCCATGGGGCCGTTTCCAGGCCGTCCTGCCCGGCAGCAGTGCGCACCTGGAACTGGAGTTCCGTGCCCAGTGGCGTCTCGCCCGACCAGGCCAAGCGCTTGAAACGGGTTCCCCCAGGCGCCTCGACCGGGGCGGAAATGAAGTCCCACGCCGGTTCCCGGGTGTAGACGTTCCCGGCATCGACCATGGCGTCCAGATGGACTCCCACGGTCGGCAGATGGGTTCGACGGGAATCGTCGAAGCCCGCCGCCGAGCCCCAGTAGATGTTGGTCCCCGCCGCATGGTCGAAGAAGGTCTGGTGGTTGGAGACCACCAGGTCCACCCAACCGTCCCGGTCCAGATCCAGAGCATCCACCGCCGCTGAAGAGGCGGCTTTCACCAGGGTCCGCCGGGCCATCGAGTAGTTTCGGCTCCCGTCTCCCCAATAGACGAAGGCGGGGATTTCCCGCGTGGTGACCGACTTGTAGTTGGTCATCGCGATATCCAGATGGCCGTCCTCGTTGAAATCGGCAATGGAGGCGTCCAGGCTCGTGAATCCCTCCAGTGGAGTGGGAGGGGCGGCAGTGAATCCCTCGGGACTCCCCCAGTAGATGAGAGCCGGTCCGTCCATGTCGCGGTACCTGGGACTGGCGCTGCTGGTGAAGAGCAGGTCCAGCCATCCGTCCCGGTCCAGGTCGGCCGGCACGGCATGGGGGGCGCCGTAGGCCTCCAAAAGGAGATGGTTCTCTTGCCGGTAACCGTCGGGGCTTCCCCAGAAGATCTGCGACTCGTCACCGTAGCTCATGGGAAAGACCAGGTCCAGGTGGCCGTCCCGGTCCAGATCGGCGATGGCGTTGGCTTCCAGCAACTTGTCGTGAAGATCCCACTGGGTCGTGCGAGGCGATTCGAACCGTCCGGCGCCGCCCCAGACGATGGTGGCCACTGCGGCATCCTTGCGGCCGGAAACGCCGGAGCCGGCAAAGAGGAGGTCCAGGTAACCGTCCCGGTTCAAATCCGCAATGTTGTTGGTGATGGGCCGTGGGACATTCAGCCGGGTGCGCCGGTCGGCGCTGTACCCTTTCGTCCCGCCCCACCAGATGGCCGGTCCTTCGCGATGAGCCATAAGCAGGTCGGGATAGTCGTCGTCGTCCAGATCGGCGATGCTGTATTCCATCGTTCCGCCCGGTCTCAACAACGTCAGCGAGGAATCTCCGTATTGGCGTTGGGATTCGCCCCAGAAGATGGCCGTGGGCAGGATATCGGTGTCACTGCTCAGGTGGTTGATCAGAAGGACGTCCGGCCAACCGTTCCCGTCCAGGTCCGCAATCCCCGAACCGTCGACACCGAAGCCCAAGAGCTGGGTGCGCCGGAACTGCGAAAACCCCCGGTCGCTGTTCCAGTAGATGTAGGAGGGTGCGTCGACAGTGGTTTCCCCCCGACTGTTGCCGAAAAGGAGATCGAGGGATCCGTCAAGGTTCAGATCGGCAGCCTGCACCGTCGTGGCCGCCAGGGTGGGGAGGGGTGTGCGTTGTTCGGGACTGAATCCTTTTTCCGTGCCCCAGAAAATCTCCGACGGCGGCCGCGAACCCCGCCGCGCTCCCTGGTTGGCAAAAACCAGATCGACGTGTCCGTCCTGGTTCAGGTCGGCGGCGGCGAGCCCCTTGCAGGAATCTGCCGGGAGCCGGATCGAGTTCCGGGTGTCGAGACCCTTGGAAGATCCGAAAAACACGACGCCGTTGGAACTGCCGGCGGCGACCAGGTCATGGATCCCGTCCCCATTGAGATCCGTGGCCAGCAGTGTGCCCATGCCGTCGTGCATCCGCTTTCCCGGTTTCACTCCAGCATCGAGATGGAGGTCCTTGGCATCGAGAATCTGACGCCGCCCGGGTCCGAATCCTCCCTTGCCGTCTCCCCAATAGACGAAACAGCTCTGAACCTCGCTGTTGTGGTTGGCAAAGGCCAGGTCCAGGAAGCCGTCGCCATTGAAGTCCCCAATGGCCGCGTCCTGTGCCGTGACACTGGGGACCGTACTCCGGCGTTCGGGATGGAAGCCGGTGACGCTTCCCCAGTAGATGTACGACTCCAAGTGCAACCGAAAACCCAGGGATTCGCCCAGCTCATCCCCCCGGTTGGCGACGACCAGGTCGGGGAAGCCGTCGCCGTTCAGGTCATCTGCCGCGACTCCGCCGGCCCGATAGGCGGGAAGCTGCGTGTGGTTGCCGAGACCGTATCCGGACGGTCCGCCCCAGTAGATGTAGACGTCCTGGTCCGGCCGGTAGTTGTGCATGAAATTGGCGATGACGATGTCCGGGAACCCGTCCAGATTCAGGTCCGAGATCAACCCGCGGCCGCCACCTTGGGTCGGCAGCCGGGTGATGCGGGAGGCAGCGTCGTCCAGGTACTTCAAGATGGAGAACGGGGCTCGGAGTTCCCACAAATCGGGCATCAGCGACCGGAAGCCGTCGGGACCGCCCCAGTAGATGATGGAGTCGGGGTTGTAGACGCTGTTGTGATCCTGGGTGAAGACCAGATCCAACTCTCCATCCCGATTCAGATCGAGCCGGTTGATGGTCTGAAGCCTTCCTTTTCGGGAAACGTAGGTGTTGGCCCCGGCATCGCCCAAACGCCCCTTGCTCAGGCTTTCGAAGCCGCTGTGGCGGATCCGGTGGGTTGCGGACTGGGGATGGAGGTTCGAGGAGACCGCTGCCGTCAGGGTCAGCGCCAGAAGAAATCCTGAAACTGATGAGAAGTCTTTTCGGCAGTACTGCATCGGCCGCAATCCCATGGTCTCTCTCCCCATCGTCAGGTTCGGCGATAGTTCCACACTTGTTTATCAGATCACGGTGAGCGGGGGAACGAGAACTGCGAATTAGTAGGAGGATCAGTTGGTGGGAGCGGCACAGAGGACTGGAAGGATTTACGGGGCCGGTCGGATAACCGGCCCCGTAGTGGGATTCGAACTATCTACACTAGTTCATGCAGGACCTATATTGTCGATTGCAAATCCTCTTCTGGAATTCAAGGACAATCTGGCATTGCATTTCTTCCCCGAATCGTTGACACCTCCGATAGGCCTCATAAGCCGCTGATGTACACCACTCGTAACGAGCCCAACAGACCGTTTTACAGGCCCATGTGTCCGCATTTGCGGGTACGGTTGCAACCGATGCTTGTAGAATGAACAAGGTGATCATGAGTGTGGCAATGAGTTTCATTTATTCTCCTTCTTATCTTTCTTCAGATTGTTGCCCGCGGATCCTGGAGATGAATTCCGGTCCCACCGACGCCTCCAGCAATGTCCTCCGGATTTGCGCGTCCACGAGATGATGCTCCATGAATCTGTCCAGACTCTCCTGTTCTCGCGGATGGGCGGCCAGGTAGTCATCCACGGAAACGCCCAATTCATCTGCTGCTCGGGCAATGTCGTTATAGGTGTCGAGATGGGAGGTTGCTACCGTGGATCGGAGCCGGACGAACTTCCATGGCGGCAGGCCTTTCTCGGTTTCCGCTTGGAGGTCGGCTCCAGCTTCCAACAGCATTTCGACGATCTCTAGGTTCTCGGCAGTGGGCCGGGCGGGAATGCTTTGCAGATGCAATGGCGTGGCGCCAAAATCATCCGCTGCATTGACGTCCGCTCCCGCGTCCAGCAGTCCTCGTACCTGATCTGGTGTGTTGGCCATGTGAAGAGGCGTCGCACCTTCACAGCCCCCAAACTGGCTCGTATCCGGCTTGGGATTGCCATCAAGTGCCGCCTTGTACAGCAGGCCGTAACATCCCCCAATCTCGTCTGCGATGGAATAGAACACGTTCTTCATCTGTTCAGCGATATCTTCGTCCTCTCCGCCGCGTTTCAGACTCTCCAATTCCGGAAGGTCGGGACAGGCCGCGCATTCCTCGACCGGCAAGGGGATGTGTCTCCGCTTGGGTGGGATGGAAGGCGCGGAACTCTTGGACTGCCCCGTTACGGGTTGTTGCGGAGGCTCACTTACCTTTACCGGCTCGGTGTCCTCCCAACCCCACCAGAGAATCAACAGCAGGGGAATGACCAGAATCACTCCCAGTTTCCAATGCTTTTCGCTCATGGATCGGATCTCCTTTCGTTAGGAAGGGCGCCCTGCGCAGACAAGCCTGAAGCCGAACGATTATAATTTCGCAAGATTGACTCCTCCTCCTACGCAGGACGAGTTGATTTAGAGCCTGTCGAATGTAGCCCCATTCGACAGGCTCGGATCAGGAGCGGCAGACCCTGGCACGACGAGTGCAGACTCGCGGCACCTTTTTGAGCCTCATCCGCTTCCCACAAGTTCAAAAAACCATCCCCATGCAGCCATGAGGACGAGGCCGCCGGGCTTCCCCGGAATGGCCTTGCCGGGGAACCCTTCGGCGATCGCTCGGGATTTTCCGAGCGTCATATACGAAATAACGAGCAAGCAGAAAAATGCGCGAGAGAAGTTGGAGCGGAGTCGCTCCAACTGACGTATTCAGGAAAGGGACGGAGAGGTTGGGGAACGGCTGCCCGGCTACGGGCGCCAGATTGCCGTGGGCATCGAATGCCATGTCGTCGGAACTTGAGACGACTTCCAGATCGGAGCGTTCCCGGACTTCGGGCGAGTACTTCTCGCTGGCCAGGACCTCGCCCAGCTTGAGCATGTTGACGATCTGGATTATCCGCGAGTCAACCGGATCGACGAGGGCTACGATCTCCAGGGCGGAGAGCATGGCTTCGCGCTACGTGTCGAAGGCGACGGAGACTGTAGCGGACGGGTTTCTTTCGGTGAAAACGTCGATCCGGGGCTATGGTGTTATTCACGATGGTCAGCCCGCGGCAATGCGGCAGTTGGCCACGTTAACGTCGGCGACGGTCAGGATGAACTCCAGGAAGCTGAAGTCCTTGATGGCTTGATGGTAGATCTTGGCGCCCTGATGCTTTCCCAGGCCGATGAGCATCATCTTGTAAGGGCCGAACTAGAGGGGTCCGACAAAACCGGTACGAAGCTTGATCCGGCCATGGACCATGGAGCGGTCGGCCTCGTAGTCGGGGCCGGTCGGATCACCGGCCCCGTGAAATGCGATTCGAATTAGCGGCACCCGGCCCTACAGTAATAGTATTCCCGGTCGCAAATCCTCATCCCGAAGTTGTAGGCATACCGGCATTGTGCTTCCTCCCCGTATCGTCTACACCTCTCATAGGCTGCTTCAACCGCCGCTGCACAGTACTGGTACCTGATCCAGCAACTCGCTCTACATCTCCAATAGTTCGAGCTTGCGGATAGGGTTGCAGCCGGTCCTTGTAGCATGACCAAAGTGATCATGAGTGTGGCAATGAGTTTCATTGATTCTCCATCATTATGTTATTAAGATTGCTTGCTCAGGAAGTCGGAGACGAATTCCGGTCCCATAGTCGCCTCCAGCAGTGTCGCGCGGATCTGGGCATCCACGAGGTATTGCTCCATGAAACTGTCAAGCCGCTCCTTAGCCTTGGATGAGCGGTCAGATAGTCATCCACCGAGACGCCCGAATCGTTCGCTGCGCGGGCAATGTCGTTATAGGTTCCGAGATGGGAGGTTGCTACCGTGGAATGGACAAGAACATGCTTCCAAGGTGGTAGCCCATCTTCGGTTTTTGCTTGGAGGTCGGCTCCAGCTTCCAGGAGCATCTTGACGATCTCCAGGTTCTCGGCAGAGGGTCGGGGCGCGATACTCTGTCGGTGCAATGGCGTCCTGCCGTATTCATCCGCGGCACTGACGTCCGCTCCCGCGTCCAGCAGTCCCCGTACCTGATCCGGCTTGTTGGCCATGTGAAGAGGCGTCTGGCCTTTGCAGCCCCCGAGCTGGCTCGTATCCGGATTGGGATTGCCTTCAAGCGCCGCCTTGTACAGCAGGCCGTAACATCCCCGGATCTCCCCGGCGACGGAATAGAGCACGTTCTTCATCTGCTCAGCGATATCTTCGTCCTCTCCGTCGCGTTTCAGACTCTCCAGTTCCGGAAGGTCGGGGCAAACCGCGCATTCCTCGACCGGCAAGGGGATGTGTCTCCGCTTGGGTGGGATGGAAAACGCGGAACTCTCGGACTGCCCCGTTACGGGTTGTTGCGGAGGCTCACTCACCTTTACCGGCTCGGTATCCTCCCAACCCCACCAGAGAATCAACAGCAGGGGAATGACCAGTATCACTCCCAGTTTCCAATGCTTTTCGCTCATGGATCGGACCTCCTTTCGTAAGGAAGGGCGCCCTGCGCAGACAAGCCTGAAGCCGAACGACTACAATCTCGCAAGATTGACTCCTCCTCCTACGCAGGACGAGTTGATTTAGAGCCTGTCGAATGTAGCCCCATTCGACAGGCTCGGATCAGGAGCGGCAGACCCTGGCACGACGAGTGCAGACTCGCGGCACCTTTTTGAGCCTCATCCGCTTCCCACAAGTTCAAAAAACCATCCCCATGCAGCCATGAGGACGAGGCCGCCGGGCTTCCCCGGAATGGCCTTGCCGGGGAACCCTTCGGCGATCGCTCGGGATTTTCCGAGCGTCATATACGAAATAACGAGCAAGCAGAAAAATGCGCGAGAGAAGTTGGAGCGGAGTCGCTCCGACCGGCTAATTTAGAAATGGGAGTGGGGAAGTTACGGAACGGTTACACGGCCACGGGCGCCAGGTTGCCCTGGGCGTCGAACGCCATGGCGTCGGGACCGGAGACGACTTCCAGATCGGAGCGTTCCCGGACCTCGGGCGAGTACTTCTCGCTGACCAAGACCTCGCGCAGCTTGAGCGTGTTGGCGATCTGGATGATCCCCGAGTCCGCCGGATCGACCAGGCCCACGGTCTCCAGGATGGCGAGCATGGCTTCCTGATCCGTCTCGAAGGCGATGGGGACCGCGGCCGCGGACGGATGTCCTCCGGTGAGGGCGTTGATCCGGGTGGCCACCAGGTTCGCCTGATCCACGGTCCTCTGGTTGGTCACCTCGGCCATGCCGATTCCGCAGGCGTTGCCATGGGTCTCGCGGGTCAGTCCGCGCACGAAGATGCGCTTGCAGTCGACCGTATCGTCTTCGGTGGCTCCGTGATCGTTGAACTTGCGCCCCACGACGTTCGTGTCCATGCCGGAGCCCGAGATGTTCTTGCCGATCTCATCGACGACCAGGAGATCCACCTCGGGGAAGGGAAGGCGGGGCATCCAGAGTTGGGCCAGCTTGAGAAGCTCCTTTTCCCGTTCGAAGAACCGGTCGGGGGCCACCGCCTCGATGAGCGCGGTCTCATCGTAGGCGTTCTCCACGACGGCCAGCCCCGCGGCGACGCGGCACTTGGACAGGATGACGTCGGCGACGGCCAGGATGATCTCCAGGAAACTGAAGTCCTTGATGGCCCGATGGTAGATCTTGGCGCCCTTATGCTTGCCCAGGCCGATGAGCATCATCTTGTGAAGGCCCGACTCGATGGGACCGACGAAACCGGTATGGGGCTTGACCCGGCCGCAGACGATGACGTGATCCGCCTCGTAGGCATGGCGGTCAAAATGGACGGGAATCCCCTGGGGAGTTGTGTCCACGATGACCGTCTCCATAGAGGAGCGGATCGGCGCTCCGGTGTATTCCTCGGTGACGCCGTAGCTGTGAAGGATCTCCTGCTGTCCCTCGGCGGTGCCGCCGCCATGGCTGCCCATGGCCGGAACCACGAAGGGTTCCGCCCCGATATCCTTGAGATGCCGGGAAGCCGCCTTGATGATGGAGGCGATATTGGCGATGCCGCGGCTGCCGGCCGTGATGGCGACGCTCTCCCCGGGCCGAATCTTGTTGCCGAGCTCAAGCGCGGCCAACTGCGAGCCGGTCTCATGCTCCACGTCGGTGAGTTCCGGCCCTTCGAACTTCTGATTCAAACGCAACATTCTGGGAAACGACATCCTGGAACTCCCTTCCGAACCACGGCTCCGGTCCCGAATGCGGGACGGCCGTGTCCCCCCTGATATATCACTCCCGACCCCATTTTCATACCACCACGCTAACGGACGAATTGAAAGGCGTAGAGCTTGGAATTCCTGAGCCTGATGTGCAATCGGACTTCCCGGCCCGCCAGCGTCGACACGTCGCCTTGCCCCTTCCACGAAACCGGGAAGGCGACGTTGTTCCCGTTCATGGGGTCGGCATCCTCCAATGCGAAACCAGGAATGGGCCGGCCCTGAGGGTCCTGGATCTCCACCAGCGCTTCGCCACCGGCGCTGGTATCCAGGTTCAACTCCAGCCTGCTGCCGGCAAACCGGATGAGTGGCGTCGCCAGCCAGCCGCCCCGGTAGCCGGCGTCGGCAGATACGAACCCATCGAGCCGGAGGACGGCTCGGGAGACGGCGGACCGCCGCCCGCCGGGGACGGGGTCGACGCGGTCGGCGTGGTCCCAGTTGGTCCCCACGTAGTAGATCCAGATCTCGTTGCCCATGCGGATGGGGCGGGGCATTCCCCAGACCCACTTGGACCCGAAGCTGCCGGCGTGACCCAGGCGCAGAAACGACTGGCGCTCTCCCAGGCGCAGAAAATTCCGGCCGTCCCGGCTGGCCGCCAACTGGACATCGGCCGTGGTGGGATGGAGATGCCGGTAGTGATAGTAGATGGGAATCATGGCGAAGTAGGCGTCCTGGGCCTCGGCGTAGCGGAAGACGCCCGTTCCGTAGAAATCCAACGACAACGGACCGACAACGGTATAGCCGGGTCCGAAGACGGTCTCGACCTGGTGGGCCCTCTCGGAGGCGCGCGACTGCTGGCGCCGGGGCAGGAAATCGACCAGGGGCGCCAGGTCCCGGGCATCGGGCAGGAGGACGATCTCGAATTTCTCCCAGTGGGTCATGTCGTCCGATTCGTTGTACCCCACCATGCGCGGATGGACTTCCCGGCTGTAGCCCCGATAGCGTCCGATGGTGGGGTCCCAGAACCAGCTGGGTTGCGTGTCGGCGGCCCGTAGCCCGGTGGGGAGCGTCTCCTCCAGGTGCCACCGGAGCCCGTCCTCCGAGTACCAGAAGGCGTTTCCCCCCTTGCGCGTTCCCGGGACGGTGTAGAGCTTGGACCAGGACCGGTACCGCTTTTCGGCCGGCGCGGCGGGATTTTCGTCCCTGGCCACGGAACCGCCGCCCACGGTCATCACCGAGAGGTCGGTGGGCATCACCAGGTTGTTCTCCCGCGATCCGTCCTTCTCCACCAACCCCAAGATCGGTTTTCGGAATCGGATGCCGTCCTCCGACTCGGCGTAGCACAGGGCCCGAAAACCCTGCCCGGGCCGGCCGGCCCCGGTATACAGGTCGTACCAGAGGCGGATTCGGACCCCTTCGGGACCTTCCTCCTTCAGCACGCTGCAATAGACGTGGATCTTCGCACCCTCTTCCCACGGCTGGTCCACCACGATCAGAGGTTCACCCGTCTGGTGCGGCGGGTTCATGCGGAGGGTGATTCCGTCGCTGGATTCGATGAAGCGATGGTCGATGAACAACTGCTTCCGGTCTCCCACCACCAGCGCTTGAGCCGCCAGGGGCTGGAGGAGAGGTGCGGCCAAAAGCAGCAGGACATTGAGAACGGCGATGGGGTTGGTCATGATACGGCTCTCGCTAGTGTGATGTCCCGCAAATACGTGTAGCAAGGCGCTCCACTTTGTCGATGATC
>JAPPLF010000062.1:2080-2990 GCA_028874215.1 Acidobacteriota bacterium | reverse complement strand
GACCTATCTGATTTATAATCAGTGAATTACGTCGATTCCATTCTGGAAGTTCAGACTAGTGAATCAGGCCGTGAGCGCGTTCAAGACGCATCTACCGGAATCGAGCCCGGTGAACCTTGTCACCGAGAAGGACAAGGTCGGTCGAGTCTACGTCTCCACGTATCCGACGATGATGGGACTGATCGACGAGACGGAGGGCAACGAGGCCCGGTTCAGCGTTGGGCATTTCGACCTCGTAATCATCGACGAGGCTCACCGCTCGGTCTACGAGAAATACGGAGCGATCTTCCGCTACTTCGACTCGCTGCTTGTCGGGCTGACCGCGACACCACGCGAGCAGGTGGATCGGAACACCTACGCACTCTTCGATTTGCAGCCGGGAGTTCCCACGGACGCCTATGAGTTGGAGACCGCCGTCGCCGACGGCTTCCTCGTGCCGCCTCGCGTGCAGCAGGTGGATCTGAAGTTTCCGCGCGAGGGCATCGACTACGACTCCCTGAGCGATCAGGAGAAAGAGCAGTGGGAGAGCCTCGACTGGGGCGATGACGTGGACCCCGACGCTCTTCCGGACAGGGTCAACGCGTCCGCAATCAACAACTGGCTTTTCAATAAGGACACGGTGGACAAGGCGCTCCGGCACCTCATGGAACATGGCCACAGGGTCGATGGCGGTGACCGGCTGGCCAAAACGATCTTGTTCGCCCGCAATCACGAACACGCAGAGTTCGTCGAGAAACGGTTCAACCGGCACTACCCGCAGCACGCGGGACACTTTGCCCGTGTTATCGACCACTACGCGAGGTACGCGCAGAGCCTCATCGACGACTTCTCGCAGAAGAACAAGGCTCCGCATCTTGCAATCTCGGTGGACATGCTGGACACCGGCATCGACGTGCCTGAGGTGGCGAAC
>JAPPLF010000062.1:0-2070 GCA_028874215.1 Acidobacteriota bacterium | reverse complement strand
GGTCTACTCGAAGATCAAGTTCTGGCAGATGATCGGACGTGGAACGCGGCTCTGTCCCGACCTTTTCGGACCGGATGAGGACAAGCAGGATTTTCGTGTCTTCGATTTCTGCTTCAACTTCGACTTCTTTCACGAGAATCCGGATGGGATCGAGGCGAGTGGTGGAGTGCCGCTCGGCACCCGACTCTTCCGCTCTCGCGTCAAGCTCCTATCCCATGTCCAGACGACGCCTGCCTTGGACCCGGACATGAAGATGGTGGGTTCGCTGACCGATGAACTTCACGGCGAAGTGGCCGCGATGAACCGAGAGAACTTCATCGTGAGGATGCACCTTGAGGCGGTGAACCGCTTCCGTGAGCGGAATGCGTGGGAGCAACTCAGCGAATCCGACCTTAAGACGCTGCAGCTGGAGATCGCTGGACTTCCGAACGACATCGAGAAGGACGACATCGAGTCACGGATATTCGATCTCACCGCGCTTCGGATGCAGCTTGCCTTTGCCGAGGGCAACGAGACTGTCTTCGAGCGTGATCGTCGACTCGTCGTCGAGATCGCCATGCTGCTCGAAGAGAAGAGCACGATTCCGGCGGTGAAGACTCAGCTCGGCTATCTTGCCGCCGTGCAGGAAGCCGGTTTCTGGGAAGGAATCGGTCTCGGTGGCCTCGAGGACCTGCGGCTACGGCTTCGGGGGCTTGTCCCATTCCTGGACAAGAAGAAGCGCAAGATCGTCTACACGAACTTCGAAGACGAGGTCAAGGGGGTCCGAGAAGAACCGGCGCTCCCCACACCGAAGATGACCGGGGCTCAGTACGAGAACAAGGTCAAGGAATACCTCCGCAATCATCTCGATCACCTGGTCATCCACCGGCTGAGAACCTGCCAACCGCTCACCGATGCCGACCTGAAAGGGCTGGAATCAATCCTGGTCGAGATCGGCAAAGAGGACGGAGAAACGTTGTTCTCCGGGCTTCTTGCCCGCAGTGATTCGCCATCGCTCGCTCATTTCGTAAGGAGCTTGGTGGGGTTGGATCGAACGGCTGCGCAGGCCGCGTTCTCAGGTTTTCTGGCCGACAGGAGCCTCACGTCCCCGCAGATACGCTTTATCGAAATGGTGATTGACCAGCTTAGCGTACGCGGGGTCATCGAACCCTCGGCGCTCTACGAGCCACCGTTCACCAACCTGCACGCGGAGGGGCCGGACGCGCTCTTTGGCAGCAACGTGGAGGTGATCGAGGGAGTTTTCGAGGTGCTCCGGCAGGTTAATTCAAGACTGGTTGCTTAGTCGATCCACGGGTGAAGTGATTCACGGCAAGGAATCGCCTTAGTTCAAGCAGGACTGCCAAGGAGGGGTGAATGCAGAGGCCCGACGAAATGAGGCGAGAGATCGAGGCGCTGCCGGATCGCATCTCCAAGCCGCGTACCGCCATCCTGCTCGTCGCGGGCGTCATTTTTAGCCTTCCCGCTAGGGGATAATTGCGACGGGAGCGACCCCCGCGCCCGCACCGGGCAGGAAAAAGGGGGGGCGCTCCCTTCCACCTCCGATTTCCCCGTGCGGGCACGGCGAAGCCGGGAATGTGGCCGTAACTGCATGAGCGACGAAGAGTTCGGGGAAATCGGAGGTGTAAGTCGAGCCCTTTGTCTCCCTTACACTCCCGGATCGACACCGGGAAGCCCTTTCGCCTCACCACGAACCTCGTCGGTCCGCAGGTGACGCAGCTGTCGCAGGCGCTGGAGGCGCTGGGCCTTTCCCGGCGGCTGTTCCCGTGCCGCCACTATGCCGGCCACGCCCAGGGACGGAGCCGGCACTTCCCCCGCAAGCTCCCCTTGGCCGTGGAGGAGGACCGGGCGACCTTCGTCTACGTCGATCCCGGCCGGGACACCGATTCGGAGCTGCCCTCGTGGGGGGCGGCCCACGCCCGGCTTTGGGCCGCGTTGCGCGCACGGAAACGGCCGGTCCACGTCGTCGCGGGGGGGGGGGGCCCCCCCCCCCGGGGGGGGGGCGCCCCCCCCCCAGAAGGGGGCCCCCCCCCCCAGCGAGCCGGGGGGGGAGGGGGGGGGGGGGCGGGGTAA